>NZ_JAPDBE010000038.1:0-46355 GCF_027705025.1 Aeromonas sp. D3
CAGTGTGTTGCTGCGGGAGTGGAATTCTACTCAACCGCCTTCTCGAGTCAAGCCTTATTTTCAAAGGCTTTTCGAGGCACCGACTGACTTGTTTGCGTTGCCGCTTGCCCTGTCGATGGAGGCGCATTATAGGGAGTTGAATCTTTCTGGCAACCCCTTATCGGCAATAAAATTGCAAAAATCGGCACTTTTTTAGTTATTCATAACCAACCACAGCTTTTGTACAAACTTATCCACAGAAACGGGTTCCGGATTGCTAGAATGGCCAAAAACAAGGAGGCCAAGATGGACTTGCGACTGAGACCTTACAAAGGAAAAAGCCCACAACTGGGTAAACGAGTATATGTGGATCCCTGCGCGACTCTGGTGGGGGATATAGATCTGGCGGAAGATGCCAGCATCTGGCCCATGGTGGCGGCGCGGGGGGATGTGAACCATATCCGCATCGGTGCCCGCAGCAATATTCAAGATGGCACTGTGTTGCACCTTACCCGCAAGAGCGCCAGCAACCCTGACGGCTATCCGCTGTTGATCGGAGAAGATGTCACCGTCGGCCACAAGGCCATGCTGCACGGCTGCACCATAGGCAACCGTGTGCTGGTCGGCATGGGAGCCATCATCCTGGATGGGGTTGTGGTGGAAGATGACGTGATGATCGGGGCCGGCAGTCTGGTGCCACCAGGCAAGCGACTCGAATCCGGATTCCTCTATATGGGCAACCCCGTCAAGCAGGTCCGCCCGCTCAAACCCGCCGAAGTCGCATTTCTCAAGACCTCGGCCGACAACTATGTCCTGCTCAAGGACGAGTATCTGCAAGAGGCTTGAGCAGCCCCCACAAACAGGAAGCCCGGCATGATGCCGGGCTTCTCTTCTTATATAGCTATCTATATAGCAACAGAGTGCCGAAAGTTAATGGGCCTGATCCCAGTTGTCGCCGGTGCCCGCTTCGACCAGCAGGGGTACATGCAGTTCGGCAGCGGCCGACATCTTCTCCTTGATGATGGCAGTGTATTCCTCCAGCTTCTCTTCGCGGATCTCGAACACCAGTTCATCGTGTACCTGCATCAGCATGCGGATCGACTCATCCTCGATGCCGCGGATCCAGCCATCTACGTTGATCATGGCGCGCTTGATGATGTCGGCGGCCGTCCCCTGCATGGGGGCGTTGATCGCCGCCCGCTCGGCGCCCTTGCGCAGACCGGCGTTGCGGGACTTGATATCCGGCAGATAGAGACGACGGCCGAACAGGGTCTCGACATAGCCCTGCGCTTCCGCCTGCTGGCGGGTACGCTCCATATACTCCAGCACACCCGGGTAGCGTTCGAAGTAGAGGTCCATGTACTTCTGCGCCTCGGCGCGACCGATCCCCAGCTGTTTGGCCAGGCCAAAGGCGCTCATTCCATAAATGAGGCCGAAGTTGATCGCCTTGGCGCTGCGACGCATGTCGGTGGTAACCGCATCGAGCGCGACCCCGAACACCTCGGCGGCCGTTGCCTTGTGGATGTCCTTGCCCTCGGCAAACGCGGTCAGCAGCCCCTTGTCACCGGAGAGGTGTGCCATGATGCGCAGCTCGATCTGGGAGTAGTCCGCCGCCACCAGCTTGTAGCCGGCGCTCGGGATGAAGGCCTGCCGGATCCGGCGACCCTGTTCGTTGCGCACCGGAATGTTCTGCAGGTTGGGGTCAGAGGAGGACAAACGGCCGGTGGCAGCCACCGCCTGATGATAGGAGGTGTGCACCCGCCCGGTCTGGGGCTTGATCATCAGCGGCAGCTTGTCGGTATAGGTGGACTTGAGCTTGGCCAGAGTGCGGTGCTCCATCAAGAGACGCGGTAACTCGTAGGCCTCGGCCAGCTCGGCCAGCACCTCTTCCGCGGTGGATGGTGCACCTTTTGGGGTCTTCTTGATGATCGGCAGCCCCAGCTTGGTGAAGAGGATCTCCCCCAGCTGCTTGGGCGAGGAGAGGTTGAACTCCTGCCCGGCCAACTCGTGAGCCTGCTTCTCCAGCTCCGCCAACCGCAGCTCGATCTCCTGACTCTGCTGGTGCAGCAGCTTGGGATCGATGGTGGTGCCGAGCAACTCCATCCGCGCCAGTACCGGCAGCAGCGGCAGCTCGATCTCACTGAATACCTTGGCAAGGCCCGGCACGGCCTCCAACTGACCCCACAGGGTCTGGTGCAGACGCAGGGTGATATCCGCATCTTCTGCCGCATAGGGGGCCGCCTGCTCCAGCTCGATCTGGTTGAAGGTGAGCTGCTTGACCCCTTTGCCCGCTATATCTTCAAATGAGGTGGTCTCGACCCCGAGGTAACGCTTGGCCAGCGAATCCATATCGTGACGGCTGGCGGTGGAGTTGAGCACATAGGACTCGAGCATGGTGTCGTAGGCGATACCTTGCAGGTCGATGTCGTGGTTGAGCAGCACGTTGCGATCGTACTTGAGGTTCTGACCCACCTTGAGACGGGTCGGATCTTCCAGCAGCGGCTTGAGCTTACCCAGCACAACGGCTTCAGTCAGCTGCACCGGCGCCCCGAGATAGTCGTGGCCAAACGGTACATAGGCGGCTTTGCCCGGTTCAACCGCGAAGGAGACGCCGACGATACGCGCCTCCATATAGTCGAGACTGGTGGTTTCGGTATCGAAGGCAAACAGCGGTGCCACTTTCAGCTGCTCCAGCCAACCGCCAAACTCGGCCTCATCCAGAATGCAGCGATAGTCGGTTTCGATGGCGGCAACGGGAGCGACGGCGCCATCACCTGCCTCTTCTTCCTGCCCGGCACCCTCTTCGCCACCGGACTCCAGCTCCTTGATCAGGTTGCGCAGCTCATATTCGCGATAAACAGCCAGCAGGGACTCCTTGTCGACCGGTCCAAGCTGCAGCTCTTCCAGACTCTGTTCCAGCTCGACATCGGTCTTGATGGTCGCCAGTACATAGGAAAGGCGAACCTGCTCCTCCTGCTCACGGAACTTGTCGGCGAATGCCTTGGAGCCACGAAAGCCGAGGGCGGCCACCTTGTCGAGGTTGGCGGCGATCTGGTCTATGCTGCCAATCCCCTGCAGCAGGGCCAGCGCTGTCTTCTCGCCGACACCCGTCATGCCGGGGATGTTGTCGACCTTGTCACCCATCAGGGCCAGATAGTCGATGATGAGTTCGGGCGGCACGCCAAACTTCTCAATCACCCCTTCCCTGTCTGTCTTCACATCTTTCATGGTGTCGATCAGGGTGACATGGTCGGAGACCAGCTGCGCCATGTCCTTGTCGCCGGTACTGATCAGCACAGGCAGCTGCTTCTCGGTAGCCTGGCGAGCCAGGGTACCGATCACATCGTCAGCCTCGACGCCTTCGACCATCAAAAAGGGGAAGCCCATCGCCTTGATCATCTGATGGATGGGGGCGACCTGGCTGCGCAGATCGTCCGGCATGCTGGCACGGGTCGCCTTGTACTCGGGATAGATGTCGTCACGGAAAGTCTTGCCCTTGGCGTCGAACACCACGGCCACATGGCAGTCAGGGTATTGCTTGCGCAGGCTGCGCATCATGTTGGCCATGACACGGACGGCACCGCTCGGCAAACCGGTCGATGTGCGCAGATCGGCCTGCTGGGAGGCGAAGAAGGCGCGGTAAAGATAAGAAGAGCCGTCGACCAGAATAAGGGGATTGCTAGGGGCCATGAAATCGTCCTGCCAGAGATAAACAGCCGCTAGGATGCCACAGGGCCCCCTTCACACCAAGGGGGCTAGCGCCACCATCAACAGGCAATTGAAAAGGGGCGCCCTGTGGATAACTCTGTGTTCAAAAATGGGGCTCAGTACGGACCATAGTGACAAAGCTGTGCATAACAATATAAAAATACATATAAAACAATACGATGAGATCGTAAAAACTGATCTTGAGACGGTTGAGATGATCTCGATCAATGTGGAAAAAGATTTAAGGGAGTAGATACGGCAGGATCGAAAACGAAACAATCCTAGCACAGCGGGATGACTTGACCAGCGGATGGCGAACGATAACCATACAAAAGTACAACAATCTATCCTGGCTCACATTTTCAACAACGAGGGGTTTGCCATGAAAAAAGTGGCCGTGATTTTGAGTGGCTGTGGCGTCTTTGATGGTGCCGAAATCCATGAGGCCGTCATCAGTTTGCTGGCGCTGGCCCGCCAGGGTGCGACTACCCAGTGCTTCGCCCCGAACATGGCGCAGCTCCATGTCATCAACCACCTGACCGGTGAAGTGAGCGAGGGAGAGAGCCGCAACGTGCTGGTCGAAGCGGCCCGCATCTGCCGTGGCCAGATCAAGGATGTGGCCGAGCTGGATGCGGCCGATTACGACGCGCTGCTGGTGCCCGGCGGCTTTGGCGCTGCCAAAAATCTGTGCGACTTCGCCATCAAGGGGGCCGAATGCCAGATCCAGCCCGATGTGCTGAAAGCATGCCAGAGCTTTGCCAAAGCCAACAAACCGGCCGCCTATATCTGCATCGCGCCCGCCATGATTCCGCTGATCTACTGTGCCGGGACGCTGGCGACCATCGGCCATGACGAGGGTACCGCCAACGCCATCGAGGCGATGGGTGGCAGCCATCTCAACTGCCCGGTCAACGAGTTCGTGGTGGATCAGGAGCGCAAGGTGATCTCCACCCCCGCCTACATGCTGGCCAACAATATTGTCGAGGCGGCGGACGGCATCGAGAAGACGGTCAAACAGCTGCTGGCGCTGTAATTCCCTGACCGCCAGAAACAGACGGGCCGCTCATGGAGCGGCCCGTTTTCAATCTTGCAGCTGGCTGCCGATTAGATGGATTCGCCCATCTGCTCCATCTTGCCCAGCAGGGCACGCAGACGCTCCTGCCATGCCACGTGCTCGTTGCGCAGCAGATGGTTCTCGTCTTGCAGCTTGCTGTTTTGCTCTTTTAGTTCGTCCAGCTCCATCTTCAGCAGGGAGATGTTGTCGACGGCGGATTGTACTTTGGATTCGAGTTGCTCAAGGACTTCTAGTGACATATGCATACCTGTATGTTCAATTGCGATGCCCCACAGAGGGCGATTCAAGCGCGTAAAGCCAGCATACCCCGAGCACATCGGCACAAACAAGCCAGCGCGCTGTAAAATGCGCCTTCCATAGATGTATTGTCTAAATATGCGTCTATTTTTCTCGCATTCTGCGCCCAGGCCGATACAAGAGCCTCATAACCAGCAGGCAACGCCCTGCCAATCCAGTCACCACGGGCATGTTGCCGGGCACTTCCCCCCAGTTCTGCCTTCATCCGTGCAGCGCCACATAAGCCCCCAACAGCAAGCAGGCGACCCCGTACATCAGCAGGCCATAGAGCAGGTTCCAGCGCAGGATCATCCCCGCACTCAGGTTGTAGCGCGATGCCAATGCCAGGTTGGAGCCGGAGAGCGGGCTGGTACCAGTCGCAAGCCCCCACCCCAGCAAAAAACACATGCCGAGCAGGCTGGGATCCGGTGACAAGGGCCACAGCAGCGGCGCCAGCCCGGAGATGCTGATGAGCGGATGCACACCGACGATGGCCACCAGCAGGATCAGCAGCAACGTCAGGGATGACTCGAGCCAGCCGAAGTGGTTGAAGAATGGCAGCCCGTGCTCACCGCCAAGCTCGAGCACAGACAGAGCGCTGTTGATGCCGGCTGCCAGCAAACCGGCCCCCAGAAACAGCACCAGCTGGCCACCGATGGCAGGGAAACGCTCCACCACCTGCCGCTTGAGGGCGGTGCCTCGCCCGGCTCTGGGCATGAACAGCAGTGCCAGCAGTGGTGCCACCAGGGCGATCACAGCCAGAATGCCAAGCGCTGGCCAGATCTGCTTGATCAGCAGCACCAGCAGCGCCAAGGCCACCGGCAGCCCCAGGGTCTGCAGTCGCAGCGGATAGCCGGCAAAATCCTGTACGCCGAGTCGCTCCACCTGCCAGGCGGTCAGTCCCATGGCCAGCAGAGCCGCAATCACGCCAAACGGCATTATGCTGGAGAGCTGCAGACCCGGCGCGTACGTGAGCGCCACCGCCATGGCGACGAAGAAGGGGGACCAGAAAGCCGCCGCACAGAAGATCCGGCTCAGCACCATTACCTGGCGCCGCTCCAGGGTGCCGTTACGCTCCAGCCGATCGCCGATGATGAACAACACAGAGAGGTTGATGACGGATCCCAGCAGATTGAGGCTGGCCATGGTGCTCCACAGCCCCTTGCGACCAGACCAGGAGGCAGTTCCGGTCAGCAGGCCGGACGTTGCAAGATTGAGGGTGCTCACGGCGGCAAACATGGTGAGCATATTGATGTTGGGCAACAGCCAGTCGCCCGGATTGAGACTGGCCCCCCGCCACCAGGAGAAGATCAGCAGCAAGAGAGCTGCGCCATACAGGGCAAGAGCCTGTCGTTTGGCAGCCCCCACCAGCCAGGGCCAGGTGAGGAGCGATGCCCCCCAGGCGGCGATGGCCGCCGGCCAGGGGGAGAATCCCAGATAGAGGTGCAGCAGGTTGAGCAGCCACATCCCCAGGATCAGGTAACCTGACCAGCGCTTGGCCATCGAATCGTCTCGGTCAGGGGATCAGAGACACTGATCCATATCCAGCGAAGGCTTGTCGCACTCCGGGCGGCCCACTATCTTGGCCGGTACGCCGGCGACAGTGGTGTGCGGGGGCACAGGGTTGATCACCACGCTGCCGGCTCCTATCTTGGCACCCATCCCCACTTCGATATTGCCGAGCACCTTGGCGCCCGCCCCTATCATGACCCCTTCGCGGATCTTGGGATGGCGATCGCCACTCTCCTTGCCGGTCCCTCCCAGGGTCACGCTCTGCAGGATGGAGACATCGTCTTCAATCACAGCGGTTTCACCGACCACTATGCCGGTGGCATGGTCAAACATGATGCCCTTGCCGATCCGTGCAGCCGGGTGCACGTCGACCCCGAATACCACCGAAATCTGGTTTTGCAGGTAGAGCGCCAGCGAGCGACGACCCTGGCGCCACAGCCAGTTGGCAACCCTATACCCCTGCAGGGCATGGAAACCCTTGAGGTAGAGCAGCGGGGTGGAGAAGAGATCGACCGCCGGGTCGCGCTCCTGCACGGCGCAGATATCTGCCGCCACCATTGCCAGCAACTCGGGCTCGCTGCGCAGGGCCAGCTCGATCACCTCACGCAGGGCGATGGCGGGCATGGTGGCGCTGTCGAGCTTGTTGGCCAGCTGGAAGCTGAGAGCCGAACGCAGGTTCTTGTGATTGAGAATCGTGGAGTGAAAGAAGCTGGCCAGCATGGGCTCTTCGGTCGCCATGCATGCCGCTTCTCGCTCAATTTTTTGCCAGGTTCTGGCAACCAGATCATCCATGTTGCAGCCTACTGTTGTTCTGATGGAGTGCCTTGCTGTTCCTTGTGCACCACAGAGATGGGGTCCATATGAATGATGACATCCATGCGTTCAAATTCCTGACGCACCGCCAGTTCGGCTTCATCGGCAATCTGATGGGCCTTGACCAGAGGGAGCTGATCGTCCAGTTCCAGATGCAACTGAACGAAACGGGTCGGACCGGATTGGCGGGTACGCAGATCATGCACCCCGTGGACACCTTCGACTTCACAGCAGAGGGCCATTATTCTCGCTTGTTCTTCGGCTGGCAACTGACGATCGAGCAGCGCCTGCACAGACTCATAGCCGATATGGATGGCGCCCCACAGCAGGAACAGACCGATCAGGATGGCAAACAGGCCATCGGCCCAGAACCAGCCCCGCCCCGCCAGCACCAGCGCCAGCAAGACGCCGGCATTGAGCAGCAGGTCGGAGCGGTAGTGCATCATGTCAGCCTTGATGGCCACGCTGTTGGTCTTGCGGATGACAAAACCCTGGAAGCTGACCAGCAGCAAGGTCAGCACTATGGAGCCGCCGCTGACCCAGATACCCGCTTCGAGTCGAAGAATGGGGGCCTGATTGAGCAGGGAGGAGATGCCGTGCATCACCAGTAGCAGGGCCGACCCCGAGATGAAAGCGGACTGAATGAGACCCGCCAGCGATTCCGCCTTGCCGTGGCCGAAGCGGTGCTCATCATCGGCCGGTGCCAGCGCATAGCGAATGGCCAGCAGGTTGATGATGGAGGCACTGACATCCATGAAGGAGTCGGTGAGCGACGCCAGCAGACTTGAGGAATCGGTCATGAGCCAGGCGATCAGCTTGCCGGTGATCAGCAGGGTGGCGGTGGTGACGGCGGCCATGCTGGCCAGCGTCACCCAGCGGGAATATTGTTGATGGCTCAAAACCGGCTTTCCTCTTGCGGTTAAAAAACTATTATACCCTGACCCCTGCGTCACTTTGGCGCGAAAAATCAGCGGAATGACCCTAGATGCACAAAATACTCCTGGTCGACGACGATCTCGAGCTGACTCAGCTGCTCACCGAAATTCTGACCCTGGAAGGCTTCCAGGTGACTGTCGCCGAGGATGGCGAAGAGGGGTTGCTGCGGCTGGCCGAGCAGGACTTCAACCTGGTGCTGCTTGACGTGATGATGCCCAGGCTCAACGGCTTCGCCATGCTGGCAAAGCTGCGTGAGACCCACGACACCCCGGTGCTGATGCTGACTGCGCGGGGCGACAGCCAGGACAGGGTCAACGGGCTGGAGGCGGGCGCTGATGATTACCTTGCCAAACCCTTTGATGACAGAGAATTGCTGGCCCGGATCCGCGCCATACTGCGCCGGACCCAGAGTGCGCAACCCCAGCGTGGCGGCACTTCCGAAGAGATCCGCTTCATGGATCTGGTGCTGCAACCGGGCTTGCAGCAAGCCAGCAGCGGCGAACAGCTGCTGGAGCTCACCGCCACCGAATTCGGGCTGCTGGAGTGTCTGCTGCGCAATCCCGGCCAGATCGTCAGCAAGAGCCAGCTCTCGGAGCTGGTGCTCGGCAAGAAGCTGGAACCCTTCGATCGCGCCATCGACATGCACCTGAGCAACCTGCGCAAGAAGCTGCCGGAACGCGCCGATGGTCAGCCGCGGTTCAAAACCGTGCGGGGACGCGGCTACCTCTGGCTGGAACAGGCATGAAAACGGCTCGCTCCCTCAATGGCCTCTCCACCCAGATTTTCCTCTGGTTCTGGTTCATGCTACTGGTCGTGGTCGCCGCTGTCGTGATACTGCCGACCCTGGATCCCCGCAACATAATCCCGTTACCCGCCCACGAGATGGTGCGGATGAACAACAACCTGAAGGCCCTGCAGCGTGGTGCCGACCCCAATCAGGATTTTGATCTGGCCAAGGCCATAGAGGCTGCTGGTCTGTTGCCTGTGGACAATATCTACCTGCGCGACGAGAAGGGCCAGATGCAATCCAGCACGCGGCTCAGCAAGTTCGTCGTCCGCTTCATGGTCGACTCGGACAACCCGGCCAAACCCATGCTGGGCAGCGAGCACCAGAGGGCCATCGCAGGTCCCTTCGAGATGGAGCACCACGGTCAGACCTATCACGTCTACTTCGGCCTCAATGTCGAAAACTCCTACCTGTTCCTGTTTATCCAGATCCTGGATCACCCGATCCAGATCCTGGGGATCGCCATGCTGGTCAGCACTCCGCTCTGCCTGTTGCTGGCCTGGCGACTGACTCGTCCCATACTGCAGTTGCAGCGATCAGTCTCCCAGTTGGCGGAGGGCAACCTGGAAGTACAGATCCCCAATCTGGGGCGGCGTGACGAAATCGGCCAGCTGGCGGATCACGTCAGCCACATGGTCGACACGCTCAAGAGCATGATCCAGAAGCAGAAGCAGCTGCTGTCCGACATATCCCACGAGCTGCGCAGCCCCCTCACCCGCATCCAGCTGGCGCAGGCGCTGATCCGCCGCAAGCAGGGCGACAGCAACGAGCTGGCGCGGATAGAGTCGGAGATTGGGCGGCTGGACAAGTTGATCGGCGACCTGCTCGACCTGTCACGGGTACAGCAGCATGTGGAGGCACCGGTGGTGATGCCGTTGGCCGAACTGCTGGAGCCCATGCTGGACGACGCCATGTTCGAAGCCAACCAGAGCGGCAAGCAACTCCGGTTGCCGCCACTGCCGACCGAGTCGATCAGGATGTGGCCCGAGCTGCTGGCACGGGCGCTGGAAAATCCCCTGCGCAACGCACTCAAGTACGCTCACAAGTTCATCAAACTGGATTGGTATCGGGAAGGAAGGGAGTGGGTCATCACCATCCGTGATGACGGCCCGGGTGTGCCGGTGGCGCAACAGGAGCAGCTGTTCCTGCCCTTCTTTCGGGTGGATGATGCCCGCAACGCCAAGACCGGCGGCACCGGGTTGGGGCTGGCCATCGCCTCGGAGGCAATCCAGCGCCATGGTGGCACCATTCGCGCCAGTTGCAATCAGCCAACCGGGCTGACTATCACCATACGTCTGCCTATTGGCTGAGCCATCTCTTTTCATCCAGGCGGGCGCTGGGTATGCTGGCGCCCTTTTCAGCCCCATCTCGGCCCGCATCAGGATCCCGCCATGCTCGATATCGTGCTCTACCAACCGGAAATCCCGCCCAACACAGGCAATATCATCCGCCTCTGCGCCAACACAGGCTACCGGCTGCATCTGATAGAACCGCTGGGGTTCGAGTGGGATGACAAGCGGGTGAAGCGGGCCGGGCTCGATTATCACGAGTTTGCCGAGGTGAAACGCTGGCCGAGCTATGAGGCATTTCTGGCTGCCGTTGCTCCCGAGCGGGTGTTTGCCTGCACCACCAAGGGCAGTACCGCCCATTCTGCAGCGCAGTTCGCGCCCGGTGATGCCCTGCTGTTCGGCCCGGAGAGCCGAGGTCTGCCACTGGAGATCATAGAGAGCCTGCCGTTCGAACAGCGGCTGCGCATCCCCATGTTGCCCCAGAGCCGCAGCATGAATCTCTCCAATGCGGTGGCGGTATTCGTGTACGAGAGCTGGCGCCAGCTGGGTTATGAGGGCTCGCTCTGAGCCTGACTCACCCCATGGGGTGAATGCAACAGGCGGCCATCACGTTCCAGTTGCCAGCACAGATACCCCAGCGTCAGACCTCGGCCCGCCATCAGGGCGCCCATGGCGGCCCACAAGGCGGCAACGCCCCAGCCCTGACAGAGCCACCAGACCGGGAAGAAGCCGCAAAACGCCGCTACCAGCATGCTGTTACGCATCTCCCGGGCACGGGTAGCGCCAATGAAGACCCCATCCAGCAGGAAGCACCAGACCGCCAGTAACGGCATCAGGATCAGCCAGGGCAACTGGCGGTTTGCCTCGGCGATCACCGCCGGTATGTCGGTAATATGGGCGATGAGCTGGCTGCCGCCCGCCGCAAACAGCAGGCTGAAACCAATCGCTATGATCAGCGCCCAGCCAAGGTTCAAGACGATGGCTTCGCGCAGCGCCTGCCGATCCCGCCGGCCAATGGCGCGGCCTACCATGGCCTCCACCGCATAGGCAAAGCCATCCATCCCGTAGGAGATGAGCATCAGAAAGTTGAGCAGCACCGCATTGGCGGCCACTGCCACATCCCCCAAACGCGCCCCCTGCAAGGTCATGAAGGCAAAGCAGAGCTGCAGGCAGAGGGAGCGGATGAAGATATCCCGATTCAGGCTGAGCAATCTCAACAGCGCGGGCCACTGACGCCAACGTTGCCAGGCCCCCTGCCACACCTCGGGCGAGAGGCGGCGCAGATGGCGGCTCACCAGCCAGAGCCCGACCCCCAGGGCGCTGTAATCTGCCAGCAGAGAGGCGGCGGCCACGCCCTTCACCTGCCAGCCCAGCCCCAGAACGAACCAGGTATCCAGCGCCATGTTGATCAGGTTGGTGAAGATCAGCAACAGCATGGGGCTGCGGGCATCCTGCATGCCCAGCAACCAGCCCATGATCACCAGATTGCAGAGCGCCGCAGGCGCACTCCAGATACGTACCGACACATACTCGCTGGCATAAACCTGTACCTCGGCAGACCCGCCACTGAGTGCAATCAGCCCGGGCAGCAGGGGTAGCAGCAAGAGCAAGAGCAGCACGCCCAGCCCGACGGCGAGACCGAGCGCCCGCGCCAGGGTGTCGAGCTGGCCACCTGGACTACCGGCGCCATGAGCCTGGGCGGTCAGCCCTGTGGTGGACATGCGCAGGAAGCCGAGCAGCCAGAAGATGAGATTGATGAGGGTAGCCCCGACCGAGACGCCTCCCAAAAACCAGGCCTGACCGAGCTGGCCTATCACCCAGGTATCCACCAGCCCCAGCAATGGGGTAGTGATATTGGAGAGCACCATGGGCAATGCCAGGGCAAACACGGCCCCATGGCGCCGCCTGTCTGTCAACCAGGGCGGGATCAGCATGAAAGCAGCCACTCATCCGACATCATTCGCCCTCCAGTCGCACAATTTTGGCGAAATCGGAGACCAAGGTTTCCATGACAACATGGGGTACTCGCCCCTCGCTCATCTGGGGGCGGAACACGGCTTCCAGCTTGCCTTCCGGATTGATCAGCACTATGGAGGCGGAGTGGTCGATCAGGTAATCCTTCTCTCCCTGTTCGGCAATGGAGTAGATGAGGCCCAGGTTGCGCACAAACGGGAACAACTTCTCGTGGGGGCCGGTTGCCGCCTTGAACTCGGGATGGAAGAAAGCGGTATAGGTCTTGAGGCGAGTGATGTCATCGCGCTGCGGATCCGCCGAAATGAACACCACCTGGCTGTCCGGTGCAATCTTCTTCAGCGCCGGATAGACGGAGCGCAGATCCGCCAGCGTGGTCGGGCAGATATCCGGGCAGAAGGTATAGCCGACAAACAGAAAGGTCCAGTGCCCCACCAGACTGGCTGGAACGAAGGGCTGCCCCTCCTCGTCGGTGAAGGCAAACGGATTGATGTCCCGCCCCGCCGGGTAATAGTCGGCCTGCTCGGGCAGGGAGGGCCGGCTCCAGTGGAATGCAGCCATCATGCCCCCGACCAGCAGCAGGAACAGCAAGGGATAACGCGGTTTAACCATAACAACAGACCTTTTCACTGCGACATGCCCGCAGAGTGGGCACGAATGGATGGCCCATTGTAACCCAGCCCATCGCGCTCCGGGTTATCCCTTGCACCGGATGCCGCTTGGGTCAAAAGAGGCTCCCATCACCACTGGTCAGCCGGCCTGGGTCATAAAACAACAGCCCCACCATCAAGGTGGGGCTGTGAGACAAGGGCCAGGAAACATCAGGGTTGTTGTCTGCGGCGCTCATGGGCGCGCTTTGTCAGGGCACGCAGCGGTATGACGGGAGCCGTCCAGGGAAGATCCGTTTGTCCCGTGTCGCTATGACGGTGAAACAGACGCACCAGGCGGACTATCTTGTCTTTGGGGCAGCCAAGCCAGACAGTCCAGCAGGTGCCCTTGTGATGTACCCAGAGCGCATAGAAGCGGGTCATCCGGTTACCCTTGATGAAACGGGTGATGGAAGAAGCGGGCGATGCCAGACCCGGATCCCATGGCGAGCTTGAAGCCATACCTGTCCTCCTTGACCAACAGGTCACGCAGGTCAGCATCGACAGCCCCCTTGGGTGGCCAGATCGATGACTGCCGCGTGTCGACTGCGCAGGTGTGCCTTTATCCTCCAGACGGCAGATGCCGCCGGTGCAATGCTGGCCACCCTCCCTTCTATCCCGCGAACGCCTCCATCAACTGGGCTGGTAGCGCCCTTGCTATCCGGCGCGCCGCCTGAGGCTGTTGTTATGCATCCCTGCTGACCTTGGTTCCTGCCACCTGCCAAGTGGGAGAGGATCGTCTTGTCGAGCATTCGGGGGCAGATCAAACAAGTGACTGCCTTAGCCAAGGATATATCTGAAATGAGCCGGATGCGGACGGGTGCGACAGACAAACATCACGGGTATCAGGATCTGATTGAAATCATGGGGAAAGGGGTACAGAAGCGAGACGGCCTCCCGAGGGAGGCCGTGCTGTTACATCCAGTCGGCGTTGCGGATCACGCCGACGGCCAGTCCCTCTATGGTGAGCTGCTGGCAGGAGAGATCAACCGCGATGGGTTCAAGCTCTTCATTTTCAGGCAGCAGCCACACCTGGCTGCCCTTGCGCTGGAAGCGCTTGACGGTGACATCTTCGTCGAGACGTGCCACCACCACCTGGCCGTTGCGCACTTCCTGGGTTTTGTGGACGGCCAGCAGGTCGCCATCCAGGATGCCGATGTTCTTCATGCTCATGCCTTGCACCCGCAGCAGGAAGTCTGCCCGCGGATGGAACAGGGCGGGATCCACCTGATAGTGGCTCTCGATATGCTCCTGAGCCAGTATGGGTTCACCGGCAGCGACCTTGCCGATCAGAGGCAGGCCGGTCTCTTCCAGCACAGCCTCCTCTTCAATCAGCAGGCGGATGCCACGAGAGGTCCCCGGCATGATCTCGATGACCCCTTTTTTGGCCAGGGCCTTCAGATGTTCTTCGGCCGCATTGGCCGACTTGAAACCAAGCTTCTGGGCAATCTCGGCACGAGTCGGCGGCATGCCGGTCTCGCTCATATTCACCTTGATCAGTTCCAGCACTTCGGCCTGGCGTGGGGTAAGGGGTTTCATAACATTGGCACCTGTTTTTTTATACAGCACACTGGCAGTATATACAGTGCAGTGGCCAAGGCAAGGCGCGGCTGACATTTGTCGCGGCCAACCCCTTATTTGCCATGGTTTTACGGCTGCGCAGCCGACTCATCGTACCTCTCGGCGACAAGCCGCCGGTGATTTGTTATGCTCACGCCGCATTTTTTTGGAGAGCAGACGCACATGTCCCTTGGACAGAAGATTTCCAGAGCCATCTTGCAATGGCCGGTCAGTGGCTTGGTCAATCACAAGAGCCTGCCGGAAAATCCCATCACAGAGCTCAAGCTGGATCCGGCCAGACCCATAGTCTATGCCCTGAAAACCAGCTCGATCACCGACCTGATGACACTGCAACAGTGCTGCGAGGATCTCGGCCTGCCCGGTCCCTTCACCCCGCTGGAGCTGAACGGCCAGTTGCTGCCGCGCTATGTCTGTCTGGACCGCCCGCCTCCCCTGTTCGGCAAGCGCAGCAAACCGCTGCCTTTCTTGCAGGAGTTCCACCAGCTGCTGGATCTGCACAAGCAGGATCCAGCACTGGATATCCAGGTGGTGCCCGTCACCCTGTTCTGGGGTCGCGCCCCCGGCCGGGAAGGGGAAGAGGCCTCCGGCTGGAACATCATCAGCAGCCTGGCACCGAACCGCCTCAAGAAGGCGCTGATCGTGATCCTCAAGGGCCGCGAGAACCTGGTGCGCTTCTCTCCGCCGCTCTCCCTGCGTCAAATGGCGGACAAGCACGGCACCGACGAGGCTATCGCCCACAAGCTGGCGCGGGTGGCCCGCACCCACTTCAGCCGCCAGCAGCTGGCAGCCACCGGCCCCAAGCTGCCGAACCGCAACCTGCTGTTCAGGCAGTTGCTGGACTCCAGCGTGATCCAGCAGGCCATAGAAGAGGAGGCGCAGCGCGAGGGCATCAGCCTGGAGAAAGCGCAAAAGCGCGCCCACGGTTACATGGACGAGATCGCCTCCGATTTCTCCTACCGGCTGATCCGCCTCAGTGAAAGCTTCCTCGGCTGGCTGTGGAACAAGCTCTATCGCGGCCTCTCGGTCAACGGCGCCGAGAAGGTACGCCAGCTGGCGCAAGAAGGGCACGAGATCGTCTATATGCCCTGCCATCGCAGCCACATGGACTACCTGCTGCTCTCCTACGTCATCTACCACCAGGGGATGGTGCCACCCCACATAGCGGCGGGCATCAACCTCAACTTCTGGCCGGCGGGCCCCATCTTCCGTCATGGCGGCGCATTCTTCATCCGCCGCACCTTCAAGGGCAACCCGCTCTACAGCACTGTATTTCGCGAATACCTCAACCTGCTGTTTGCCAAGGGCTATTCGGTGGAGTTCTTTACCGAGGGTGGGCGCTCCCGCACCGGTCGTCTGCTGCCACCCAAAACCGGCATGCTGGCAATGACACTGCAGGCCATGATGCGAGGGCTGGACAGACCCGTGACCCTGGTGCCCGTCTATCTGGGCTACGAGCATGTGATGGAGGTGAACACCTATCACAACGAGCTCAAGGGCAGCCGCAAGGAGAAAGAGAGCTTCCTGCAGGTGCTCGGCATACTGCGCAAGCTGCGCAACTATGGCCGCGGCTTCGTCAACTTCGGCGAACCCCTGACCCTCAACAGCTACCTCAATGAACATGTGCCCGAGTGGAAGGACCACATAGGTCAGGAGGAGCGCCCCGAGTGGATGGCACCCACAGTCACCCGGCTGGCCGAGCTGCTGATGACCCGCATCAACGCTGCCGCCGCCGTCAATGGCCTGACCCTGAGCGCGCTGGCACTGCTGGCCGCCGAACGCCACGCCCTGACTCGCGATGAACTGCAGGCACAGCTCAACACCTATCTGGACCTGCTCAAGCAGGTGCCCTACAGCCCCCAGAGCACAATCCCGGCTGAGGATGCCAAAACACTGCTGGATCAGGCGATGGAGCTCAACAAGTTCGAGGTGAGCGAGGACAAGCTGGGCCAGATCATCAGCCTGGACCGCTATCAGGCGATCCTGCTGACCTACTACCGCAACAACATACTGCATCTGTTTGCCTTGCCATCCCTGGTGGCCGCGCTGATCGAACGTTGTGAGGGGATATCCCGCGGCGAGATCGTCGCCCGCTGCATCGACATCTATCCACTGCTCAAGACGGAGCTGTTCCTCCACTACGAAGAGGATGAGCTGCCGGAGCTGGTCGATGCCCTGCTGGCCGAACTGCAACGCCAGCAACTGGTCGAGGCACGGGATGGTGGCTTCTGGGTCAATCCTGGCAACCAGATGCGCCTGCTGCTGCTGGCCGAGAGCATCCAGGAGACGCTGCAACGCTACGCCATAGTGTTGACCCGGGTGCTGGCCCAGCCCTATGTCGAGGCGGAGCAGCTGGAGGCGGACGGCCTGATGATGGCGGAGCGCCTCGGCACCCTGCACGGCATCAATGCCCCCGAGTTTTTCGACCAGAAGCTGTTCAGCACCCTGATCCACACCCTGCGCAAGGAGGGCTACCTCTCTTCCGAGTGCAAACCGGACCTGGGCCGCTTCCAGGCGCTGGCCGACAACATAGTGCCGCTGCTGAGCAACAAGATCCGCCGCACCATACAGGCGGGCAACCGGCTCTGACAGAGACCGGAAACAAAGAAGGCCGCATGATGCGGCCTTCTTTTTATCCTGACATTCGTCACGGCAACAGGTAGTTGAGCACCAGGCCGATGAATACCAGCGCCCCCGCATAGTTGTTGTTGAGAAACGCCTGGAAGCAGGCCTCCCGCTGCCTCTCCCGGATCAGCCGCTGCTGGTAGACAAACAGGGCCGCAGCCCCCAACAGCCCCCAGTAATACCAAGCCCCCAGCCCCATCAACTGGCCTACCGCCAGCAGGATCAGCAGGGTGGCCAGCTGCAACACGCCGATGATCCGCTTGTCGTGGCGACCAAACAGAATCGCGCTCGATTTCAAGCCGAGTTTGAGGTCATCATCCCTGTCCACCATGGCGTACTGGGTGTCGTAGGCGATGGTCCACAGCAGATTGGCGAGGAATACCAGCCAGGCCACCAGCGGCAAGGTGTTGGCCTGAGCCGCATAGGCCATGGGGATAGACCAGGAGAAGGCCATGCCGAGCACCAGTTGCGGGATCGGAATATAGCGCTTCATGAAGGGGTAGCAGACCGCCAGCAGCAAGGCCGCGAACGACAGTGCTATGGTGAGGGAGTTCATGGTCAGCACCAGCGCGAACGAGATGAGCGCCAGCACGGCGAACAGCGCCAGCACCTCCCGCGGCTTGACCTTGCCCATGGGCAGCGGCCGACCGGCGGTACGTTTCACATGGCCATCGAAGTTGCGGTCCGCATAGTCGTTGATGACACAACCGGCCGAGCGCATCAGAAACACGCCCACCACAAACACCAGCAGGGTCCAGAGATCCGGCAGGCCGCCGGCCGCCAGCCAGAGCGCCCACAGGGTCGGCCACAGCAGCAGCAGGGTCCCGATAGGCTTGTCGATGCGGGCCAGCTGCACATAGGCCAGTCCCCGCTCCTTGGTTAACAGATTCACTCCAGCTCCTTGTTGCGTGACAGAGAGGGCAAGAAGAGTTCATGGACCAACAGTGGCCATTGCCCCAGAAACAGACGGGAACGACGTCCCCAGACGGTGGCGGCCGGGCACCAGGGATTGCTCGCAATCTCGAAACAGGCCAGTTGCAGGTGATCGCGGCGGGCAGGCTCGTCACCGAAAATACGCTCGCCCAGAGGCTGCTCACCCAGCTCGCCCAGCCCGCTCTCTTGCAGAGCGGCTTCGGCAAACAGGGTCCAGCCCAGCACAGCCGGCCCCCGATCACCGTGCAGTATCACCTCGCGGCACAAACCCATGGGTTGCTCGGCGGCCACCAGCTGCTGTTCATCGGCGCAGAGGGTGACACTGTGATTGCCCAGCAGCTGCACCGAGAAGTGGCGATTGTGGTGACGCAGACGCCGGGTCATGGAATCGGCCTCCAGCAACCAGGGCCGCAATGCCTCGGGCAGCTCGCACTCTGCGGGAGCCCGCCACGGCACTAGCTGGATAAGGGGAACAGTCAACTCGGACTTCACGGCTTCACCATCCGGAGATTTACGTTATCAGGTTAAAATCCGGTTTATTATCCGTAAATCATTCGAGAATTGTAAGAACATCCGTGCTTGACGGCCCCGATGGCAACATCAAAAATGGGGTACCTGCCGCCGATGAGCCATCTATATGAAGATCTTCAAAATTCTGCTGCTGTTGTTACTGAGCTGTGGCTCCCTGCATGTGCAGGCCTCGTCCGAAGAGGAGCCGTCCGCAGAGGGCGCCGACGCCGCTGCCAAGCCCGGCTTTTCCTACCATGCTCTCGATCCCGACATCATCACCAATTACCTGAGCGACGGCAAAACCCTCGGCTATATCCGGATCACGGTCGAGCTGATGGCCGAGAATGAGAGCGACCTCAAACTGCTGGAACAGCACGACCCCCTGATCCGCGACGCCATCATACGTCTGATGGGCAGCAAGACCGCCGAGCAGGTCAAATCGCTGGTGAACCGCGAGGAGCTGCGCAAGGAGTGCCAGACCCAGGTCAACGAGCTGCTGGTAAAAGAAACCGGCAAGAAGGCGGTGCGCGAGCTCATCTTCACCAAGTTCCTCTACCAGTAACAGATACAAGCCTTAAGCGAGGGCCACGCCAAGGTGGCCCTGTCGCTGTTTTCGAAATGAAAATTGATTACACTAGGCCCCCACCGAGTTGTCGAGGTAGTCGTTATGGGCAACAAAACCCTGTGTGAATGGCGCCGCAGCGAGATCCCCGCCGATCTCAAGACACTGCGCAAAATCGTGCGCAAACCCAAATTTGTCTGTGGCAAGTGTGCTCGCAGCGCCAATGACAAAAGCTATCTGTGTCAGCCGCTGCGGTTGAAAGAGGAGTAAGACTGCACATCCCCACCACGTGACCGGCTATTGATCGGTCCAGCCCTGGCGCCCCTGCTCGAACAATCTGCGCGCCTGCCCGTCATTGGGGCAAACCCCACGGTATTCACTGCCGGAACGCCCGGCCAGATAGAGGTGTTCAGGCCGGCAATACCAGGCCAGTCCCTTCTGGCGCCCCTGCTTCCACAGCTCGACATCCACCTTCTTGCCACACAGGTCCTGATGAAACGCGACCCGTTCCGTGGTGAAGCCCAGCTTGCCATCTGCCTCCCCCACCTCGCTCCATACCTTCTCGCACGGATCATCGTTGGAGGCACAGCCTCCCAGCAGGGCAGCAAACAGTATGATGGTGAGTCTCATAGTCATCCTTGAGTGTCGTTTGGGCAGTTCATTCTAGTCAGCCTGATGGCGGCGACCAAGGGATCATCCCCATTCCTGTGAGCCACACAAAAAATCAGGCGGGCCCCAAGGCCCGCCTGTTCTCTCAATGCGTGGATTACTGATCATCGAGAGGGTCATCATCCAGCCAGCTCTCGTCTTCCCATTCATCCAGCTCTTCTTCCCAGGATTCCGGTTCCCATTCATCATCGAGATCGTAATCCGGCTTGTGTCCACCCATGCTCATTCTCCTTGGATAGTGCACCCGCCCTCAAAGTCTATCCAGAAAAATGAGGCTCGCCAGTCAAGGCAGGATCAAAGTTTGACCAGGGTGCGACCCGCGATCCGGCCTTGCGTGATGGCTTCGGCAGCCGCCACCACCTGCTCCAGTGCTATCTCGGTCACCGCCTGTTCGAAGAAGCGGGCGGGCAGATCCCGCGCCAGTCGCTGCCACGCCAACTGGCGGCGCGCCAACGGACACATCACAGAGTCGATCCCTTGCAACCGCACGTTGCGCAGGATGAAAGGCATGACAGTGGCCTTCAGATCGAAGCCGCCCGCCAGCCCGCAGGCGGCCACGGCGCCGCCATAGTTCATCTGGGCCAGCAGCTTGGCCAGCACCTGACTGCCGACGGTATCGACCGCCCCGGCCCACAGCTGCTTCTCCAGCGGCTTGGCAGGCTCCAGCAGCTCGCCACGCGGCACTATGCGGCTGGCGCCCAGCGCAGTCAGCATGGCCCCCTGCTCTTCGGGGCGACCGGTCAGCGCCGCCACCTGATAGCCGAGCGCGGCCAGCAGAGCAACCGAGGTGGAACCCACACCGCCCGCCGCGCCGGTGACCAGCACCTCGCCGCTGTCGGGGGTGATGCCTGCCTCCTCCAGCGCCAGTACGCAGAGCATGGCGGTGAGACCGGCGGTGCCGATGCACATGGCCTGGCGCTCATCCAACCCGGCGGGCAGCGGCACCAGCCAGTCGGCCTTGACCCTTGCCTGCTCGGCCATGCCGCCCCAGTGTCCTTCCCCCACGCCCCAACCGGTCAGCACGACTTTGTCGCCGACCTGATAGCGGCTATCGGCCGATTCCAGCACTGTACCGGCAAAATCGATGCCGGGCACCAGCGGCCACTGACGCACTATCTTGCCCTTGCCTGTGATGGCCAGCCCATCCTTGTAGTTGAGAGAGCTGTAGCTCACCGCCACCCGCACCTCGCCTGCCGGCAACTGGCTCTCGGCCAGCCGGGTCAGGGTCGCAGCAGTCTTGCCGTCTTGATTTTCCAGTAACAGAGCCTTGAACATGGTTGCCTCTTTGATGAAGTGTGAAATGGGGATCAACTGCTTTGACGCTTCTGCAGTTGAAAATCCAGGGTCAGGGCCGTGCCCATGACAGGTTCGCCAGCCAGCTGGCGCAAGATAAGCTCGGCCGCCTCCTGCCCCATTTTGCGATAGGGGATCCGGACCGACGTGAGCGCCGGATAGCAGGCGCGCGCCACATCCAGATCGTCGAATCCGGCGATGGCGAGCTTGCCAGGCACGCTCAGGTGACGACGCTGGCACTCGAACAGCACCCCCGCCGCCAGCTCGTCATTGACGCACACCAGTGCATCCAGCTCGGGCCAGCGCAACAAAAACTCCCCCAGCATGGCGGCCCCTGTGCTGAAACTCGGCAGCTCAGAGGTGTTGATAATGGCATCGGGGGAGAGGTAGTTGTCCAGCAGTGCCTTCTGCCAGCCCTGCATGCGCTGTTGCAGCATCCACTGTTCCTGGCGGGCACAAAGAAAGCCGATGTTGCGATAGCCGCGCTCGATGAGATGACGGGTCAGCTGATAACCGGCATCGAAGTTGGAGACCCCCACGTTCATGTCGACAGGGTTGCGCGCCATGGCGCCCACCTCCACTACCGGCAGGCGGGATGCTTTCAGGCGGGCACGGATGGTCTCGCCGGGATCGCCACCAAACAGCACAACAGCGGCCGGGTTGTGCTGCAAAAAGCTGGTCAGCAGGCTCTCTTCCTGCTGCTTCAGGTGCTGGGCATCCCCCAGCATTATCTGGTAGCCCTCATCGAGCAGGGTCTGCTGCAGCCCGGCGATCACGTCGCCGCAACCGCGCTCGGTCAGGCTGGGCACTATCACCACTATGGTCTGGGACGTAGCGGAGGCGAGCGCACCCGCCGCCCGGTTTGGAATGTAGCCGAGTTCATCCACGGCGGCATCGATGCGCTCGCGCATCTTGTCTGACACCAGCTCGGGGGTGCGCAGGGCACGGGACACCGTCATGGCACCCACTCCGGCCAGCTGGGCCACATCGTTGAGGGTCACCCGACCCGTGCTACGGCGCTTCTTCGCTTCTGACATCCCTTCCCTTCCTCGACATACGGGTGCTCACTTTAAGGCAAAAGTGCGGCACTGACTATTTGCTCAAACCGGATTTTACCCCCTTTGAGCGAGTGACGGGGCAAGATGAATCCCACTCATGGCATAAATGATAGCGCTATCACAATTTCATGTTAGCGCTATCTGGTAGCGCTAACTTTCGAGATCAGGCTCACAGTTATCGCGGGGCAAGATCGCTAGATTGGCGCCATCTCATCCAGCCGGATCATTGCCATGCTGACTCAACTGCTGACCGAAGAGGTCATTTCCATCGAAACGGGAGCCCGCGACTGGCGTCATGCCATCGAGCTCGCCACCGCTCCCCTGCTGGCCAACGGCACCATAGAGCCCTCCTATGTGGCGGCGCTGTTTCGCTCCCACGAAGAGCTCGGCCCTTACTACGTGCTGGGCCCGGGCCTGGCCATGCCCCACGCCCGCCCGGAAGATGGCGTCAACCGTCTCGGCCTGGGACTGACAGTGCTGAAAACCGGAGTCAATTTCGGCTCCGAGGGCAATGACCCGATCCGGCTGCTCGTCACCCTGGCCGCCAGCGACAGCAATTCCCACGTGGAGACCATCGCCCAGCTGGCCGAGCTGTTCATGAACGAAGAGGACGTGGCGGCCATCATGGCGGCCGACACCAAAGACGACATATTGCGCATTCTGGCGCGTTACTGAGCGGCGCCCTGCGCCCGACAAAGGAAGAGACGATGAAAATTCTGGTTGTATGCGGACACGGCCTGGGCACCAGCCTGATGATGGAGATGAGCATCAAGAGCATCCTCAAGGAGCTGGCAGTCACTGCCGAGGTGGATCACAGGGATCTCGCCTCCGCCGGCAGTGAAACCGCCGAGATGTTCGTGGCTACCCGCGACATCGCCGAGCAGCTCATCAGCATGGGGGGCAACGGTCGGCTGGTGTCCCTGGACAACATGGTCGACAAGGCCGCCATGAAAGAGAAACTCTCCATCGCCCTGCGCGAACTGGGCGCTCTCTGACCACCTGACTTCGCGGCCTGCGGGCCGCCTCTTCCATCTGATTGGAGCTGACCATGGAATTTTTCAATTTTCTGATGTTTGACGTGCTGTCCGAACCGGCCGTGCTGGTCGGCCTGATCGCGCTCATCGGCCTGATTGCCCAGAAGAAACCCGTGACCGAGTGCATCAAGGGCACGGTCAAGACCATCATGGGCTTCGTCATCCTGGGGGCCGGTGCCACCCTGGTGGTGAACTCGCTGGGCGATTTTGCCACCATCTTCCAGCACGCCTTCGGCATCAAGGGCGTGGTTCCCAACAATGAAGCCATCGTCTCCATCGCCCAGCAGTCGTTTGGCAAGGAGATGGCGATGATCATGTTTTTCGCCATGCTGGTGAATATACTGATCGCCCGCCTCACCCCGTGGAAATTTATCTTCCTGACCGGTCACCACACCCTCTTCATGTCCATGATGGTGGCGGCGATCCTCTCCGCTGGCGGCATGAGCGGCATTCCGCTGATCGCGGTCGGCAGCCTGGTGGTTGGCGTGACCATGGTGCTGTTCCCGGCCCTCGCTCACCCCTACATGAAGCAGATCACCGGCTCCGACGAGGTGGCACTCGGCCACTTCTCCACCATCTCCTATGTGCTGGCCGGCTGGATCGGCGCCAAGTTCGGCAACAAGGCCCACAGCAGTGAAGAGGTGCAGGTGCCCAAGAGCCTGCTGTTTCTGCGCGATACCCCTGTGGCCATCTCCTTCACCATGGGCATCATCTTCCTTATCACCTCCGCCTTTGCCGGGCCCGAGTTCGTCACCAGCGTTGCCAAGGGCAAGCACTGGTTCATGTTCTCCCTGATGCAGTCCATCACCTTCGCCGCCGGTGTCTACGTCATCCTGCAGGGTGTGCGCATGGTCATCGCCGAAATCGTGCCGGCCTTCAAGGGGATCTCCGACAAGCTGGTGCCCAACGCCAAGCCGGCGCTCGACTGTCCCATCGTCTTCCCCTACGCCCCCAATGCGGTGCTGATCGGCTTCCTGTCGAGCTTTGCCGCCGGTCTGGTGGGCATGGTGCTGCTCTACCTGCTGGGGCTCACCGTCATCATACCGGGCGTGGTACCGCACTTCTTCGTCGGCGCGGCGGCCGGGGTATTCGGCAACGCCACCGGTGGTCGCCGCGGGGCCCTGCTCGGCGCCTTCGCCAACGGCCTGCTGATCACCTTCCTGCCGGTGTTTCTGCTGCCTGTGCTGGGGGATCTTGGCTTTGCCAACACCACCTTCAGCGATGCCGACTTCGGCGTGGTGGGCATACTGCTCGGCCTGATAATGCGTTGACCGACGCCTGTACGGAAAACAAAAACGGAGCGCCTGGCGCTCCGTTTTTTATGGCCACTCTGGGCTCAGTCGCTTTCCAGACTGGCAAGACAGTGAGAGAGGGTGCGCGCCAGCGCGCCCTGATTGCGCAACACAACGGCACGGGCCTGTTCGCCCATCTGGCGACGCTCGCCCTCGTCGGCCAGCAGCTCGCTCACCTTCTCCCCCAGCGCGGCGGCATCGACCACCAGCGCCGCGCCACCCTGAGCCACCAGCTGGCGGGTGATGTCGCTGAAGTTGAAGTAGGCAGGGCCGGTCAGGCAAGGCTTGCCCAGCGCCGCCGGTTCCAGCAGGTTGTGACCGCCGACCTTCACCAGACTGCCGCCAACGAAGGCCACATCGGCCGCCGCCAGCATCAGCGGCAACTCGCCCATGGTATCGCCGAGATAGACCTTGTCCGTCTCGCGGATCGGGGCCCCGCCGGTGCGCCGCACACAGCCGTAAGGGGCGCACAGCTCGGCCACCCGAACGAAGCGCTCCGGATGGCGCGGCACCAGGATCAGCAAGGCCTGGGGGTGGCGTTGCAGCACCAGGTCAAACGCCGCCAATACCTGTTCATCCTCACCCTGATGGGTACTGGCGGCAATCCAGACCGGCCTGCTCTGCCCCAGCTGCTGACGCAGGGCCTGCCCCCAGGCCTGCACTTCGTCACCCAGCTGGATATCGAACTTGATGGAACCGGTCACCGCCAGCCGCTCACGACCGATGCCGAGCCGTACAAAGCGCTCGGCATCGTCCTGATGCTGGCAAAGCAGATGGGTCAGCGGCCGACTGAGGGTATCGAACGCCCCCTGAAAACGGGCATAGCGCTGGCAGGAGCGTTCGGATAGACGGGCATTGATGATGGTCACCGGCAGATGGCGCGCCTCGCAGGCCGCCAGCCAGTTCGGCCACAGCTCTGTCTCCATCACCCAGAGGGCGCGAGGCTTGATGCGCTTGAGGAAGGCGGCCACCGCCCAGGGGTAGTCGAGCGGCGCGTAGCGATGCACCACCAGATCGCCGAGTCTGGCCGCCTGCTCGGCGCCGGTGCGGGTGGTGGTGGTGAGCAGGATCGGCAAATCCGGCCGCTCGGCCTTGAGTGCACGGATGAAGGGACTGATGGCCAGGGTTTCACCCACGCTGACCGCATGGATCCAGAGCGGCGCCTCCTGCCCGCTGGCCGGCGTCCGTCCCAGATGCTCGGCCCAGCGCGCACCAAAGCCAGGCTTGCCCTTCTTCGGCTTGTAGAGTGCCAACAGCGCCAGCGGCAAGCCCAGATGGATCAGCAGGTTGTAGAGCAGCCGATAGCCCATGTTATGTCGGCTCCGATCGCTTGCTCGCATCGGAGACAAACCGTGGCGGCTCGCCCACTTGCAACGCGATCGGTTGATCTGGTGACTCGGCGCACTCCAGCCGTCGGCCTGCCTCTATGACCTGTTCCGGCATCAGCTCGATCAGGCACTTGAGGTGGCCGAACTTGCAAGTGCGCTTGAAACAGGGGCGGCACTCTATGTCGGTGTGCACTATCTCGACCCTGTCCGCCAGCGGCGGCGTGTAGAGCGGCGAGGTAGAGCCATAGACGCCGATCAACGGCCGGTTGAGGGCGGCGGCTATGTGCATCAGGCCGGAGTCATTGGAGATGACCCGCCCGGCCAGCGCCATCAGATCGATCGCCTCATACAGGTTGGTCTTGCCCGCCAGCACGTGGCAGTTGGGGCGCGACAGCGGATTGATCCGCTCGCGAATGGTGTTGGCCACAGGCACATCCTTGCCGGAGCCGAAGATCCACACCTGCCAGCCCTCATCCAGATACTTCTGCGCCACCACGGCGTAGTGCCCTTCCGGCCAGCGCTTGGACGGGCCGAACTCGGCACCCGGACAGAGCACCAGCACGGGACGAACGCGATCCAGACCGAGTCGCTCCAGCGCCTTGCCCTGATTGATGAGATCCACATTGAGCGAGGGGTGGGGAATGGCGGGAATATCGACCCGGCTCTTCATCTGCGCCTTGGGATAGGCCAGCGCCAGATAGGCTTCCACCATCAGCGGGAAGGCGGACTTGTTGCTGCGCATGTCGTTGAGCAGGCCGAAGCGGTGCTCCCCCTTCCAGCCGGTGCGCACCGGGATCCTGGCGAACCAAGGGATCAGCGCCGACTTCATGGAATTGGGCTGGATGATCGCCTGATCGTACTTCTCGGCCGCCAGCTGTTTGCCAAGCCGACGGCGGGCCCCCAGCTTGAAGTCACCGTGGCCGAGCGGCATGGGGACAGCCTTGTCCACTTCGGGCATCCGCTCCAGCAGGGCACCGCACCAGGCTGGCGCCATCACATGCAACTCGCTGTCAGGGTGATTGGTCTTGATCGCCTTGTAGAGGCTCTGGGACATCACCATGTCGCCGACCCAGGAGGGGCCGATCACCAATATTTTCATCTCACGCGTCTCTTGGGGCCAAGCCCTGCGGTTAATCATTGCTGGGCGAGATTATGCCCCAAGAATGGCCCGAGAAATAACAGAAGATCCCTGTATCACCCGCGCTCATGCCAAAAAAGAACCCTTTTGAAACTGACTTGCTACGGGCGCCGGAACCATGCTCCGCCAGCCGTTTTAGGCTAGAATGGGCGCCAATTCGAGCATGCCCCGCCAGCCGGGCGCCAACAAGAGCCTTCAACCCGTGAAAAAACCGACTCTGGCGGCCGTCCTGATCGTCAAGAACGAAGCCGACAACCTGAAAGCCTGCCTCGCCTCCCTTGACGGTCTGGTGGACGAGATCGTCATTCTGGACTCCGGCAGCCAGGACGAGACCCCCGCCATCGCCGCCGAATTCGGCGCCCGTTTCTTCGTCAATACGGTGTGGCCCGGTTTCGGCCGCCAGCGCCGCCTCGCCCAGTCCCATGTCCAGTCAGAGTGGGTACTGTGGCTAGATGCGGACGAGCGGCTCACCCCTGAGCTGAAAGAGGCCATCGCGACCGTCATGGCTAATCCGGCCAGCGACACCATCTACTCCATCCCCCGCCTCTCCTGGGTGTTTGGTCGTTTCATCCGCCACAGCGGCTGGTATCCGGATCGGGTGCTGCGCCTCTATCCCAAGGCGCTCACCCGTTACAACGAGGTGCTGGTACACGAGAAGGTGGAAGTGCGGGCCAATATGCAGATAGTCAACCTGCATGGCGACCTGCTCCACTTCACCTACCGGGATCTGGAGCACTATCTGGTGAAGTCCGCCGGCTATGCCAGGGCCTGGGCCGATCAGCGCACCGCCCGTGGCAAGAAGGGCTCCCTCGGCCAGGGACTGGTCCATGCCATGGGCTGTTTCCTCAAGATGTACCTGCTCAAAGCCGGCTTCCTCGATGGCAAGCAGGGACTCTTGCTCGCGATCCTCTCGGCCCACTCCACTTTCGCGAAGTACGCAGACCTCTGGATCCGCCAGCAGCCGCAAGCACCGGACCAGACCGGCAGCTAATTGCTCAGCCGCTCAAGCCAGCATGACGAAACAGGGCCCGAAAGGGCCCTGTTTGCATCTGTCAGCTCTCTGTTCGCCAGAAGGACGGTGCCCAGCGAGCTATCGCCGCCGCCATTGCCTTGGGATCGAGCTGGCTCATGTCTTCCGGATGATCGCTGTCTTCCGGCGGGCTGAACGCCAGGTGACGCCCCTCGCTATTGAGCGGACGCCAGCGCAGCGGGGTGGCCGAGCGGTGCGCCGGGAAGAAACCTATGGTAGGCACGTCCAGCGCCGCCGCTATGTGCAGCGGCCCGGTACTGCCCGCCACAAACAGGGCCGCGTTGGCCATCACCTGACAGAACTTGGGCAGCCCCTCGTCGGAGCGATAGATCCAGCCATTGCCGCCGTGGGCCAGCAATTCTGCCGCCAGCTGCTCGGCGATCTTCTCCTCCCCCGGCCCCGCCGTCAGGATGCACTGCAATTCCGGGCATGCCTGATTGAGCTTGATGATGAGGCGCGAGTACTGCTCGATGGAGAGGTTGTTGGCCGAACCACCGCTGCCGGCGTGTACCATCAGCCAGGGGCGACTGGCATCCAGCTTCAGTCTGGTTGCAACTTGTTCGCGCACCAGCTGCAGGCTCTGGGGGTCAAAGCTGAGGTAGGGGCCCTGTGGCTCGACCACGCTTACCTGCTGGTCGGCGAGAAAGCGACGCACCAGATCCAGGTTGTACTCGTACTCCGGCTTCTGGGAGCGGGAGCGGCGCTGCACCAGCCGCTGGTTGTAGAGCACCTGTGCCAGCTTGGTGGCCGGGGCCAGCCGGTAGGGGATGTGCGCCTTCCACACCAGCTTGGCGTTACGGGTGTTGGAGAACAGGCAAATGGAGGCATCGAAGGCTGCCGCCTTGATGCGGGCCAGCAAGGCGCGTTGCTGTTCCTTGTCGGCTCCTGACCCCGGATCCAGGATAATCTCGTCGATCCAGGGACAGAGACGGGCCAACGGCGCCGTGTAGGCAGGAACCAGGGCAGTCACATGACAATCCATGGAGCGCTTGAGCATGGCAAAACTCGGCCATGCCAGCATGAAGTCACCAATCTTGTCGTTGCGTACTACCAGAATACGTTTCATAAAAAATCCCTTTGCTCCCTGTCACCAATGCAAGGAGGCTTGATGCGCGGTGCGGGTATTCTTGCCTGATGCACAGCTATTCTCAAGCGAAGACACCAGACGATACTGATTTGGACGACCAAACCGGGCTGCTCGCGCCAGGTCCCGCACAAAACGGACATCGTCCCGGTCGCGACAAAACATCAACAGACCCTATAATGCGACCAAATTTCCAGGTTGCAGGAATCAACAGCATGACCAACAAGGTAATTTATCCCGGCACCTTCGACCCCATCACCAACGGCCATACCGACCTGATAGGTCGTGCCGCCAGGCTGTTTGATGAAGTGGTCGTCGGGGTAGCCAACAGCCCGAGCAAGCGCCCCTTGTTCGATCTTGCAGAACGTGTCCTGCTTGCCCGGCAAGTGACAGCCCACCTGCCCAACGTCAAGGTGGTGGGCTTCTCCGGCCTGTTGGTGGACTTTGCCAAAGAGCAGCAAGCCAACGTGCTGATCCGCGGCTTGCGGGCCGTCTCCGACTTCGAATACGAATTTCAGCTGGCCAACATGAACCGCCGCCTGATGCCGGAGCTGGAGAGCGTGTTTCTCACCCCTGCCGAAGAAAACTCCTTCATCTCCTCGACCCTGGTGAAGGAGGTCGCCCTGCATGGCGGTGATATCCGCCAGTTTGTCGACCCGATCGTCGCCAAGGCGATTGCCGCCAAGCAAGGCAAGTAACAAGCAAACAGGCTACCCGAGGGTAGCCTGTTTAGTACGGCGCACATGGGCCGCGCTCGCCATTGTCCGCACTGGTAGTCAGCCCGCCGCGCGACCCAGCACCTGCTGGCAGGAGAGCGCCAGCTCGTCGAGCCATTCATAGCGGCGCCGGTACATGGCCCGCTTCTTGGAGGCAATCTCCTCCAGCGGCTTGCGCACCGCAGGCAACAGCTGCACGAAGTTGTCATCCTGATCGATGGCGCCAAATTCCTCCCACAGCTCGTCATAATCCGCCTGCAGACAGGCTTTCTTCTTCTTGCTGTAACGCTTGGCCTGGTAGATGTGCGCCTTCATCCGCACCGCCGAGATATGCTCGGCACCCATCGCCTCGGCAAGCTGCATCACCAGCATTACCACCAGCGACTTGGGCCGCAAACCATGGCCCTCCTTGGTCAGGGCTCGAACCTTGTCCTGTGCCTGTTCGACGCAGGGTTCCGGCCCCTGTACCGAGCCGATCACCAGCGACAGCTTGCCGGGGGTACCCGCCAGCGAGAAGGCACAACTATAGAGGCGCTTGCCCTGTTGATCGACGATGGAGAGCGCCAGCTCGGCCTCACGACGGAAGGTACCATCGTGGCGCAGCACTATGCGACATCCACTCTGGGGATACTGGCCAAGCTCTATGCCCTCGTCCAGATAGAGCGGATCTATCAGCTCGGGATAACGGGCCAGCAGCAGTCGATAGTGGTTTTCCAGCATCTCGGCCCGCTGGGTCGCGGTGGAGCCGGCAAACCGATAGGGTCGCATCGGCTTGTCGAGCAGCTCGGGATAGTGGGCAGGCAGGGCCTTGAGCGGTTCGGCCTGAAACAGCTCGAACACCCGGCTCATCTGCTGCCGATAGAGCAGGCTGCGCAGCACGAACTTGGCGCGATTGAAGGTCTTGCGGGCGCTGTCATCGGGATAGAGGAAGCGGGCCATTTTTTGGGCGCAATAGTGCCCCTGCCGGGATAAATGATCCCAGTCCATTGATTTAGCTGTCATTTTATTTTCTCAAACCGCCTGAACGGTCGAGATACTAGTGACAGGCGCCCAAATATTCAACAGACCGGAAATACTCTCTTACAACTTGGCCATGTTTGGCCAAAATAACTGCGATTCAGCGCTGGCAGTGGGTGCAAAACACGGTTGTACGCTGCCCCAGCCGTATTTCACTGAGCAGGGTATGGCAATGGAAACAGGCTTGACCACCGCGACCATAAACCTGCAACTGCTGCACGAAATAGCCCGGCTTGCCATCGGCGCTGGTGAAATCCTTGAGGGTGGTTCCCCCCTGCTGGATGGCAGAAGCCAGCACCCGCTTGATCTCGGCCACCAGGGTTCCCAGTCGCTCGGCACTGATGTTGCCCGCCGCCCGTTTGGGGTGAATACCGGCAGCGTACAGCGCCTCATTGGCGTAGATGTTACCCACACCGACCACCACATGGTTGTCCATCAGGAAGGTCTTGATGGCAGTGCTGCGCCCCTTGGCACGTCCTTGCAGATACGCGGCGTTGAAGGCATCGGTCAGCGGCTCCGGGCCCAGTTTGACCAGCAGGGCGTGTGCCTCCGCCGGTTCACGGGTCCACAGCAAGGCACCGAAGCGGCGCGGGTCATTGAGTCGCAGCAGCTTGCCGTTGGCCAGCTCTATATCCACGTGATCGTGTTTCTCGGCCGGCGTACCGATATTCAGCACCCGCAGACTGCCGGACATGCCCAGATGCAGGATGGCGGTGCCAAAGTCGGTCTCCAGCAGCAAATACTTGGCACGACGGCCGACCCTGTGGATGGTGAGATCCACCAGCTCCTGGATTTCGCCAGGTACCGGCCAGCGCAGCCGGCCATCCCGTACCACGACGCGGGTCACCTTGATGCCGGTGAGCCAGGGAGATATGCCCTGGCGGCTGACTTCAACTTCCGGTAATTCAGGCATGGGGCCTCCAACAAATTAGGGTGGATTACGGAGAGGGGCGCAACAGGCTGCGATACTGCTCCTGACTCAGGGTGAGCCAGGTCGAGGGCGGCAACAGGGCGGCAAATTTGCCGTTGTCCTGATAGAGCCCCACTTCAATCGGGTCGCTCTGACCGGCGATCCACACCTTGAGGGTAACCGGCGTGCCGCGCACTGCATCGCCAGGGGGCAGCAACCAAGCCTGCCACGCCTCGATATGGGCCGCCAGCTGGGCACTGCTGAGCCCCAGATCCGGTCCGCTGCGCCAGCCCTGGCCGATGCGCTCTATCTGCCAGCTCGGCCCCTGCCAGGTGAGGACGACTGCGCTGTCCGGCAACAGGGTACGAGGCCGCTGGGCGCTGTTCTCCTGCTGGGCCATCTCCAGCCGGTGCAGCAGAGTGATCACCGCCAGCACGGCCACTATGATCACGTTATTCCAGCCTTTACGGCTCAATTTCAACATGGCAAGCCTCCGTTTGAACCGGCAGTGTACTGAATTCCAGCCATAAAAAAACCCGGCACTGGGCCGGGCTTTTGGGAATGCAGCATCAAGTAATTACTTGATTTTGCCTTCCTTGTAGATCACATGCTGACGAACAACGGGATCAAACTTTTTGATCTCCATTTTTTCGGGCATGGTGCGCTTGTTCTTGGTAGTGGTATAGAAGTGACCAGTACCGGCGCTGGAGTTCAGGCGAATTTTCTCGCGAATACCTTTAGCCATGATCTAATTCCTTATACCTTAACACCGCTGGCGCGCAGTTCAGCCAGAACCACTTCAACGCCACGCTTGTCGATAATACGCATGCCTTTTGCGGATACGCGCAGGCTTACGAAGCGTTTTTCACCCTCAACCCAAAAACGGTGAGTGTGCAGGTTCGGCAGGAAACGACGCTTGGTAGCGTTGTTAGCGTGCGAACGGTTGTTACCAACTGCCGGGCGCTTGCCGGTTACTTGGCATACTCTAGACATGTCAGTCTCTCCAAATCTTACTTCATTGCTCGAGCAAATATCTGCCCCGCTGGCCTTCGATTGCGGGGCAAACAGAAGGCGGCATTTTATACAGCATCCGTGATCAAAGATCAACTAATACAGTGCCAGAGCCCAGTTACAACCAACCACGCTCTGCAAAAGAAACCGTGATGCCGTCACCGATCACCAAGTGATCCAGCACTCTGATATCGATCAGGGCCAAAGCGGCCAAGATCCGATCCGTGATCTGGCGGTCGGCCCGACTGGGCTCGGCCACGCCGGACGGGTGATTATGCGCCAGAATCACTGCGGCTGCATTATGTTTGAGCGCGATCTGCACGATTTCTCTGGGCCAGACGCTTGCAGAATCGAGGGTGCCGTAAAAAAGTTCAACGAATTGAATGACTCTGTGCTGGTTATCCAGCAACAGCAGGGCGAACACCTCCCGCGGCCGATCCCGCAGCTGGGCTTGCAGGTAATCCCGGGTCAGCTGGGGCGAGGTCAGGGCATCGCCCCGTTGCAACTGCTCGGCCAGATGGCGCTTGCCCATCTCCAGCACCGCCTGCAATTGAGCATACTTGGCAGGCCCCAGTCCATGGGCATGACAGAAGGCGCCTTGATCGGCCCCGAGCAGTGCCCGCAGCGAACCAAACTGCTGCAATAGCTGACGGGAGAGATCCACCGCACTCAGACCGTTGACGCCGGTTCGCAGGAAGATGGCCAGCAATTCGGCATCGGATAACGTTGCTGGCCCCTGCCGCAGCAGTTTCTCTCTGGGTCTCTCATCCTCAGGCCACTCCTTGATGCTCATTTGTCTCTCCCTCATGCCTATTGAGAGAAAACATAGCAAAAAATCGCGGGAGGCCGGCCACAAGTCCCCCATGTCAGCCTCTGTCGTCGTCCGTTGCCTGTGGTATCTTAGCCGACCAGTCAGAGTGAGCCGGAAGAGAAGCAGCAGATGAGATTGGCCGATAAACGCATCCTGTTGGGTGTCAGTGGCGGGATCGCCGCCTACAAGAGTGCCGAACTGGTACGCCGCCTGAAAGATCAGGGGGCCGAGGTACGGGTAGTGATGACGCGCTCCGCCAAGGAGTTCATCACCCCGCTGACCCTGCAGGCGGTTTCCGGTCATCCGGTGGCCGACAGCTTGCTGGATCCGGCTGCCGAGGCGGGCATGGGCCATATCGAGCTGGCCAAGTGGGCGGATCTGGTGCTGATCGCCCCGGCGAGCGCCAATCTGATGGCCCGCATGGCCGCCGGCATGGCCGACGAACTGCTCACCACCCTCTGTCTGGCGACACCGGCTCCCGTGGCACTGGCTCCCGCCATGAATCAGCAGATGTATCTCAACGCCGCCACCCAGGCCAATCTCACGACCCTGGCCAGCCGTGGCATCCTGCTGTGGGGGCCGGATTCCGGCAGCCAGGCCTGTGGCGACGTGGGCCCGGGCCGGATGCTGGATCCCTTGGAACTGGTTGAGCGCTGCTGCCAGCAACTGGCCGCCGAGCCGCTGCTGGCGGGCGTCAGACTGCTGCTCACCGCCGGACCGACCCGCGAGGCACTGGATCCGGTGCGCTACATCAGCAACCACAGCTCGGGCAAAATGGGTTACGCCATCGCCCGCGCCGCCCGTGAGGCAGGGGCCGAAGTGACGCTGGTGAGCGGGCCGGTCGCCCTGCCTGCACCGAGCGGAGTGGAGCGTGTCGATGTGGAGAGCGCCGAGCAGATGCATCAGGCGGTGATGAGCCGGGTCGGCGAGTGCGACCTCTTTATCGGTTGCGCGGCGGTGGCCGACTATAGGCCCGAGCAAGTCGCCAGCCAGAAGATCAAGAAGACCGGCGACAACGATCAGATGGTGCTGACCCTGGTCAAGAATCCCGACATCATAGCCGCCGTGGGGGCGTTATCAGACAAGCCCTTCACCGTCGGATTTGCCGCCGAAACCGTGGATGTGGAACAATACGCCCTCGACAAACTGCAGCGAAAACGGCTGGACATGATCGCCGCCAATGATGTGTCTCGTGCGGGCCAGGGCTTCAATGCCGATGACAACGCTCTGACCGTGTTCTGGCAAGGGGGTCAAGCCCCGCTGCCACTGGCCGATAAGCTGACGCTGGCTCGCCACCTCATCGCCCTGATTGCGCGTCACTACCGGCGCTGAGTGCAGACACATGGCACCTCGCTGGCATTGCCCATGCAGGACGCCCACATCAACACTCACTGAGCAACGATCAATTCATGACTGCCCGGACTGTACCGAGTATTCCGGGTGTCCACACAAGAACCCATTGAAAAACGAACGATTCATGACAACACAAATTGAGCTGAAAATTCTGGATGCCCGCATCGGCACCGAGTACCCGCTGCCCGCCTACGCCACACCGGGCTCTGCCGGTATGGACCTGCGTGCGCTGCTGGATGCGCCCATCACGCTGGCACCAGGCGACACCATTCTGGTACCTACCGGTCTGGCCATTCACATTCAGGATCCCGGCTTGTGCGCCACCATTTTGCCCCGCTCCGGCCTCGGCCATAAGCACGGCATAGTGCTGGGCAACCTGGTGGGCCTCATCGATTCCGATTACCAGGGCCAGCTGATGGTTTCGGTCTGGAATCGTGGCAACGACAGTTTCACCATGCAACCCGGTGAACGCATCGCCCAACTGGTGATCATGCCGGTGGTGCAGGCCAGCTTCCAACTGGTCGATGAGTTCAATCAGAGTGAACGGGGTGAAGGCGGTTTTGGTTCTTCTGGTCGCCAATAACAGACCACACAAGCCCCCGGGCCTGTGTCTAATAACAGAATCAAGCCATTGTTTTTTTTAGGGGAATCCATGGCAAGCAGTAATCAGAAACAGAGTCGGCGCGATCAGATCCTGCAAGCACTCGCCCATATGCTGGAGACCAGCCCTGGCCAGCGTATCACCACGGCACGTCTGGCGGCCGAGGTGGGTGTCTCTGAGGCCGCCCTCTATCGACATTTTCCCAGCAAGGCGCGGATGTTCGAGGGACTGATCGACTTTATCGAGGATTCCCTGCTGTCACGGGTCAACCTGATCATGGCCGAAGAGAAGGACACCATGGCCCGCTGCCATCATATCCTTCAGCTGCTGCTGGTGTTCGCCGAGCGCAATCCCGGCATCACCCGCATCCTCAACGGCGATGCCCTGCTGGGTGAGCACGATCGACTGCGGGATCGCATCAGCATCCTGTTCGACAAGCTGGAAACCCAGATCAAGCAGGTGTTGCGGGAAAAACGGCTGCGGGAAGGTCAGGGCTTCCAGCTCGACGAGACCATGCTCGCCAATCTGCTGCTGGCCTATACCGAGGGACGGATCAGTCAATTTGTCCGCTCCGAGTTCAAACTCAAGCCCACCGCCGGCTTCGAAGATCAGTGGCTCTTCATCCGCAGCCAACTGCTGCAAAGCTGACGCCATTCGGGTGGATACACAGAGGGAGGCCTTGGCCTCCCTTGTTTTTTATGGCAAAAAATGGAGGGGAGCACCAGATGCGACCCAAACTGTCGCATGCCAGTGTTAGATTCATGCGTCATAAACCTTTACTGCCTGACAGGACATCCTATGGAACCCGAAATCATCACAGAAGCGCAGACCTGGCTGGTCAATAATCAGGGCCTGTTGATCGAGTATGCCGTCAATATTGCGGCCGCCCTGATCACCCTGCTGGTCGGTTACATCGCCGCCAACCTGCTCAGCAATGGCGTGACCAAGGTGATGCATGCTCGCAAGCTGGATGCCACCGTGGTTCATTTCGTTGGCAGCATCCTCAAGTACACCATTCTGGTGTTCGTGGTGATAGCAGCCATGGGGCGAGTCGGGGTGCAAACCGCCTCCTTCGTCGCCATTATCGGTGCCGCCGGTCTGGCCATAGGTCTGGCACTGCAAGGCTCGCTCTCCAACTTCGCCGCCGGTTTCCTGCTGATCATCTTCCGCCCCATCAAAGCCGGTGAGTTTATCGAAGTAGCGGGCACCAATGGTGTCGTGCAGTCGGTGCAGCTATTCACTACCACCCTCACCTCGGGTGACAACAAGATGGTGGTGGTACCCAACTCCGCCATCCTCAACGGCACCATAGTCAACTACTCGCGCATGGACACCCGCCGCGTCGACATGACCTTCGGTATCGGCTACGGTTCTGACCTGCGCAAGGCCAAACAGCTCCTCGAGCGCCTGGTAAGTGAAGAGCCGCGCATTCTGAAAGAACAGGCAGCCACCATAGCCGTTGCCGCCCTGGCCGACTCCTCGGTCAATATCGTAGTGCGTCCCTGGGTCAAGACTGCCGATTACTGGGGCGTCTGGTTCGACTTCCACGAAAAGGTGAAGCTGACCTTCGATGCCGAAGGCATCGAGATCCCCTTCCCGCAGATGGTCATGCACATGCAAAAGCCTCAGGCCTGATACCTGCGCGACGATCACGACAATGCCAGCCCCGGGGCTGGCATTGTCGTTTCTGAAACCCCGGTCGTGCCGCAAGACATAAAGACTCGACCCGCAGCTCACCTTGCATCATGGGGTCGAAAATCTGTCAATCCGGGCAGCCAGGTTGGCTTGCCCATCGTCATACCAGTCGACGAGCGACCCGGTTGAGCAGTGGCTGCACCAGCGCATAGCCCCCCAGCACGGCCCCGATCACGGCCAACACCCGAATCTCGAGAGTCGGTGCGGCGGCTGTCAGCGCCAGGGTCAGCAGGCCGATGAGGCCGGTGGCGATCAGGCTCAGGGCAAACAGGGATAAAACATGTTTCATATCGATCTCCTCATTCCAGACAGTGGCCATCCCTGGGAGATCTCGTCCATTCGGTGCACATACTAGCCAACGCCCAACCCCGACAAGTTGCGTTTGCTCATAAAACGAGCCGAAAAACTGCTGTCAGATACTCCTTTAGCTGTAACACGAACTTGCCAGGCAGCAAGCTGCAGTCAGCCATAGATGAAAGCCCTTTCAACCCAGGCAAGCCGGGTGAAGTATGAGCAAACTCAAGATCCCCTGGCCATGAGTGACTCATAATCGCAGCGTTTTGGTTGTAAACTCCTTCGATGGCAGACAATTGGTAAAGCTCTGTTACACGGGCTGCACCATGGGCTCGGTATAATGGGCCCGGTATAGTGCTCGAATAATAAGGTTTGGCGGGAGCCTTGCCTGCAAGGTTCAAACACAACTTGGAAGATCGGTAATCCTATGAAAAATATCAATCCAACCCAGACCCAGGCCTGGCAGGCGCTGGAAGCCCATTTTGCAGCTAACAAAGAGACTCGACTCAAGGATCTGTTCGCGCAGGACCCGCAGCGCTTCGACAAGTTCTCCCTCACCTTTGGCGGCGACATTCTGGTCGACTACTCCAAGAACCTGATCACCGAGAAAACCCTCAAATTGCTGGTTGATCTGGCCAAAGAGACCGATCTTCGCAGCGCGATCGATGCCATGTTCAATGGCGACAAGATCAACATGACCGAAGGGCGCTCCGTACTGCACGTAGCCCTGCGCAACCGCTCCGACCGCCCCATCGAGTGCGACGGCAAGGATGTGATGCCGGAAGTGAACGCCGTGCTGGCCAAGATGAAGGGCTTCTGCGAGAAGATCATCTCAGGCGAGTGGAAAGGCTACACCGGCAAGGCGATCCAGCACGTGGTCAACATCGGTATCGGTGGCTCTGATCTGGGCCCTGTGATGATCACAGAGGCACTGCGCCCCTACAAAAACCACCTGCAGATGCACTTCGTCTCCAACGTCGATGGCACCCACATCGCCGAGACGCTCAAAGAGATTGATGCGGAAACCACCCTGTTCCTGGTGGCCTCCAAGACCTTCACCACTCAGGAGACCATGACCAACGCCCTGACCGCCCGTGACTGGTTCATCAAGATCGCCGGTGACAAGGCCCACGTTGCCAAGCACTTCGCTGCGCTCTCAACCAACGGCAAGGCCGTGGCCGAGTTCGGTATCGACACCGACAACATGTTCGAGTTCTGGGACTGGGTTGGCGGCCGCTACTCCTCCTGGTCTGCCATCGGCATGCCTATCGCCCTGTCTGTCGGTTTCGAGCACTTCGAAGCCCTGCTGCAAGGCGCCTTCGAGATGGATATGCACTTCGCCACTGCCTCCTATGAGCAGAACGTGCCTGTGCTGCTGGCGCTGATTGGCCTGTGGTACAACAACTTCCATGGTGCCGAGTCCGAAGCCATTCTGCCGTACGATCAGTACATGCACCGCTTCCCTGCCTACTTCCAGCAGGGCAACATGGAATCCAACGGCAAGTACGTGGATCGCAACGGCAATCCGGTTGATTACCAGACTGGCCCCATCATCTGGGGTGAGCCGGGCACCAACGGCCAGCACGCCTTCTACCAGCTGATCCACCAGGGCACCAAGCTGATCCCCTGTGACTTCCTGGCGCCAGCCATCAGCCACAACCCGATCGGTGACCACCACCCGAAACTGCTGGCCAACTTCTTCGCCCAGACCGAAGCGCTGGCTTTCGGCAAGAGCAAAGAACAGGTCGAAGCCGAGTTCCTGGCTGCTGGCAAAACCCTGGAGCAGGTCAAGGATCTGGTGCCGTTCAAGGTGTTCGAAGGCAACCGCCCGACCAACAGCATACTGTTCAAGAGCCTGACCCCGAAAACTCTGGGTGCCCTGATCGCCATGTACGAGCACAAGATCTTCGTACAGGGCGCAATCTGGAACATCTTCTCCTTCGACCAGTGGGGTGTGGAGCTGGGTAAACAGCTGGCCAACAAGATCCTGCCGGAGCTCAACACCGATGCGGCTGTCACCAGCCACGACTGCTCCACTAACGGTCTGATCAACACTTGGAAAGCGTGGAAAGCCTGATTTATCCGGCCTTTCTGAATGCAAAAGCCCCGCTCGATGAGCAGGGCTTTTTTATGGCTGTCGGGCCGGATTTTCTGGCCGGTCGGTGTCCAGTCCGACCGGCGACGGGGATCGTCATCCCCGCCCCTTCATCATCCTGCCAGATGCAGGCTTAACCACCGACGGCGATGCGCTTCATGTCCTTCATGTAACCGCGCAGTACCTGGCCGATCTTCTCGATCGGGTGGTTGCGGGTCGCCTCGTTGGCAGCCAGCAGCGCCAGGTTGTCGACGTTCTGCCCTTCCGCCTTGCTGGCACCCAGATCGCCAGCCTTCAGAGTCGGCATGAAGTGCTCACGCAGCAAGGGCACAGCCGCGTTGGCAAACAGGTAGTTACCGTACTCGGCGGTATCGGAGATGACCACGTTCATCTCGTACAGACGCTTGCGAGCAACTGTGTTGGCGATCAGCGGCAACTCGTGCAGGGATTCGTAGTAGGCAGACTCCTCGTAAATACCGGAAGCTACCATGGTCTCGAACGCCAGCTCGACACCCGCCTTGACCATGGCCACCATCACAACGCCATTGTCGAAATACTCCTGCTCGGCAATTTTGCCAGTGAACGCAGGCGCGTTCTCGAAGGCAGATTTGCCGGTCTCTTCACGCCAGGTGAACAGTTTGACGTCATCCTCAGCCCAGTCGGCCATCATGCCACGGGAGAACTCACCGGCGATGATGTCGTCCATGTGCTTCTCGAACAGCGGGCGCATCAGGGTGCGCAGTTGCTCGGACAGCTCGAAGGCACGCAGCTTGGCCGGATTGGAGAGGCGGTCCATCATCAGGCTGATGCCGCCCTGCTTCAGGGCTTCGGTGATGGTCTCCCAACCGAACTGGATCAGCTTGCCGGCGTAGGCCGGGTCTGTCCCTTCGGCAACCAGCTTGTCATAACAGAGCAGAGAACCGGCCTGCAGCATGCCGCAGAGGATGGTCTGCTCGCCCATCAGGTCAGATTTCACTTCCGCCACGAAGGAGGATTCCAGTACGCCGGCACGGTCGCCGCCGGTGGCAGAGGCCCACGCCTTGGCGATGGCCATGCCTTCACCCTTGGGATCGTTCTCCGGGTGGACGGCGAGCAGGGTCGGCACACCGAAACCGCGCTTGTACTCTTCACGCACCTCGGTTCCCGGGCACTTGGGTGCAACCATGACGACAGTGATGTCGGCGCGGATCTGCTGACCCTCTTCCACCACGTTGAAGCCGTGGGAATAGCCCAGGGCGGCGCCCTGTTTCATCAGCGGCATCACGGTTTTCACTACGTCGGAATGCTGCTTGTCCGGGGTCAGGTTCAGCACCAGATCGGCGGTCGGGATCAGCTCTTCATAGGTGCCAACCGCGAAGCCGTTGTCGGTGGCCTTCTGCCAGGAGGCGCGCTTCTCGGTGATAGCGGCCTTGCGCAGGGCATAGGAGATATCCAGCCCGGAGTCGCGCATGTTCAGACCCTGGTTCAGACCCTGGGCACCACAGCCCACAATCACCACCTTCTTGCCCTTCAGCACGTCGCAACCGTCGGCAAATTCCGCCCGCTGCATGAAACGACACTTGCCCAGCTGGGCCAACTGCTGACGCAGGTTCAAGGTGTTGAAATAGTTAGCCATGGTGATTGCTCCGTTCGATTGATTCCATGCCGGATAACGGCGTTGTCTGAACCACTATAGCGCGGGACACTCATTGCCTGAACTGATATATTCGAAACAGTACGTTGCAGGAATTGAAATATGATTCTTCGCAATCTCAAGCTGTTTCTCCCCCACGTCAGCAAACGCGCCGCCGCCGGAATAGAAAGATGGATCTTCGCAATCTCGAGCTGTTTCTCCACCTCGCCGACTCCCTTCACTTTGGCAAGAGTGCCGATGCCATGGCGGTCAGCCCCTCCACCCTGAGCCGCGCTATTCAGCGCCTGGAGCAGGAGACCGGCTGCGTGCTGTTCGAGCGGGACAACCGCAGCGTGCGACTCACCTCGGCGGGTGAGAAACTGCGGGAGTTTGGCGGCAAACTGTTGCAGGAGTGGCGCCAGCTCAAGCAGGATCTCAAACGCAGCGATGAACCGCTGCAGGGGCGGCTGCGGGTGTTCTGCTCGGTCACCGCCAGCTACTTTCTGCTGCCAGAGGTGCTGGAGCGCTTCCGCCGCCGCTACCCCCAGCTGGAGATCAAGCTGGAGACCGGCGACCCGGCGCTGGCGGTGGACAAGATCCTGGCCGACGAGGCCGATCTCGCCATCGCCGCGCGGCCGGATGCGCTCTCCGCCAAGCTGGAATTTGCCAGCCTGCAGCAGGTGCCGCTGGTATTCATTGCCCCCCGTACCGCACCGCAACAGAGCCAGTGGTTCTTGCAGGGTGAGCCGGACTGGGAGCGGCTGCCGCTGATCCTCTCCGAACAGGGTCTGGCACGAAAGCGCTGTGACCAGTGGTTTCGCAACAAGGGAATTGCCCCCAACATCTATGCCGAGGTGGCGGGCAACGAGGGCATAGTCGCCATGGTGGCGCTCGGTTTTGGCGTCGGGCTGGTGCCTGCCGCCGTGATCGATCACAGCCCCATGGGGGAGAAAGTGCGCATCGTCGAGCCCAGACCGGCGCTCAAGCCATTCGACGTCGGTATCGCCGTACTCAAGAAGCGGCTGGAAGAGCCTCTTATCCGCGCCTTCTGGGATACGGCGCGCGGCCAGGGTTCACTGCGCTGACGGGGTGGCCGTGACCGGCGCATAGATTAGCGAGGGGTCAGCCATCATGATGCGGCTCCTGGAGGGCAGATCCGGATTATGCAGCTCAAGCATGATCCGCTCGTCCAGCTTCAACCGACGAATCGTGCTGCCAAACTCCTTTTCAAAGATCTGATCAAAGGCACCGGACTGGCGCGCCCGCTGCAGCCCGAGCTCGATGCGCTGTGCCAGTTCGGGATATTGGGGGGAAACAAAGAACAGCAGCGCCAGCGGATAACGGAACACCAGATGGGGTTCGATTGCGAGCTCCGGATGCTGCTTTAGTTCATCTTCTATCTCGATGACGGAACGCAGAAAGCAGTCAAAACGCCGCTTGCTCAGCATGTTGAACAGCGCCTCGTAGAGATTGCCCACCGTTACCTTGAGGCCGTTGGCCTTGAGCAGCCGGGTATCGGGCCAGGATCTGTGCTGACCGATGGTGAGTCCGGCGCTATGCCAGTCCGCCAACGACCCTATGCCGCTAAAGCGCCCCTCATCCCCCTGCCGGATGAGGCAGACCCGCCAGCCCAGCAACCCCTTCGCCAACGGAATATGGACCGCCAGCAGGGAACGCTCCCGCTCTTCATCAGGGGCAAAGACTCCTATCTGTACCAGGGCACCCTCCTGTAACGCCTTGACCGCCCGCCCCTGCTCCATTGGCGGACTCGCAATCAGCTGATAGGGACCATATTCAGGCACTGTGAGATCGAGCGACAACCGCAGCAAGCCCGCCACAGCCGGATTGGGGTGATCCAACAGCAGGTTCCAGGCCCGAATGTGCGACTCGGCAGCCAGGGCACTCCCCGCAAACAGTGTGATGCACCACAGCAAAATCCTGATCATTGCGCCTCGTACCTCTGATCTTGATGCACTCACTATAATGCGTGAGCACCCAGTTCTGATGCATGGACTCGCAGATGTGTGAGCGACTTGGTGTCAAATCTGACAATGGTCAGAGCAAGATCCAGATCACAGACTAGGCTCGGTGTTCAACCTGAATGGAAAAAGCCTCGCCATGATGCGTCACCTGATCGAAATCAACAGCTCACAGCTGTTTGAAGAGTACCTGCAGAGTCTGGGAGTGCCACAAACCTTGCTGGATCACGAACAGGATATCTATCTGCAAGAGCGCCCGCTGGCGGCAGTGCGCCAAATTCAGGGCAAGATGAAGTTTTATCTGCGAGCCAGCGCCCTGACCAAACAGTGATCCGCAACCGGTCACAGAACAGGCAATCAAAGCGTATTACACTGGCACCATCCGTCACCCTCGCCTCCGGGGGTCGCCATGAGGAGTGCCCATGAAACCAAGCGGCCTGGATCGGCTCTTCAAACCCCAGTCAATCGCCGTCATCGGTGCCTCAACCGACCCGCAGAAAGCGGGTCACGTGGTGATCAGGCACCTGCTTGCAGGCCAGTTCAAAGGCCCCATACTGCCGGTCAGCCCCCATAACAAAGCCATCGCCGGAGTGCTGGCTTATCCCGACATTACCAGCCTGCCACTCTCCCCCGATCTCGCCATCATCTGCACCAAACGCGAACGGGTACTGTCGCTCATCGAAGCGCTCGGCAAAAAAGGGGCCGGGGCCGCCATCATACTGGCCGCCGATTTTTCCCAGGAAGAGAGGGAACAGTTGCAGCGCCTGAGCAGCCAATATGGCATTCGCCTGCTTGGCCCCAACAGCATGGGCATGTTGCTGCCAGCGCAGGGCATCAACGCCAGCTTCTCCCCCATCGCCGCCAAACCTGGGCAGGTAGCCTTTGTCTCCCAGTCGGCGGCCGTCAGCACGACCATACTGGATTGGGCCAAACAGCATGAGCTGGGCTTTTCCGCCTTTATCTCCCTCGGCGATCACTGTGACATCGACTTCGGCCAGCTGCTCGATCAGCTCTCTCGCGACGGCACCACTCGCGCCATCCTGCTCTATATGGACAAGTTGCACGACGCCCGCCACTTCCTCTCGGCAGCGCGGGCGGCTTCGCGCAACAAGCCAATCCTGGTGCTCAAGAGCGGTCGCCACGATCCGGCCAAGGGGCTGGACAACGTCTACGATGCCGCCATCCGGCGAGCAGGCATGCTGCGGGTACGAGATACCCACGAGCTGTTTGCCGCGGTCGAAACCCTGAGCCATTCGCTGACCCTCAAGGGGGAACGGCTGGCCATCATCTCCAACGGCCGCGGACTGGCCAACATGGCGGTCGATGTGCTGCTTGAGCGGGGCGGAAAACTGGCTATACCGCCAAAAGACATAGGTAGTGATGCAGATATCACCGCCTATCAGCAGGCACTCGATGCCTTGCTACAAGGGAATGAAGCAGATGCCATCCTGCTCATTCATGCACCTTCCCTCACAGCACGCGGGGCCGAATTGGCGCGCAGTCTGATCGATTACCTCAGGCAACATCCCAGAGCCAGGCGCTTCAATATCCTGACCAACTGGGCCGGGGAATACTCGGCACAGGAAGGACGCAAGCTCTTCACCGAGGCGGGCATTCCGACCTATCGCACTCCCGAAAGTGCAGTGGCCGCCTTCATGCATATGGTGGAATACCGTCGCAACCAGAAGCAGCTGATGGAAACACCCGCGTCCCTGCAGGGGGACAAGCTCGACATCGAACTCTGCCAACAACTGATCCGGCAGGCTCTGGAACGCAAGCAACTCACCCTCGATACCCATCTGGTGCAACCCATACTGCAAGCTGCCGGGCTCGCGACCCTGCCGACCTGGATTGTCTCCGACGCCATCGAAGCCACCCTGACGGCTGAACAGATCGGCTATCCGGTAGCGGTCAAATTGCGCTCGCCGGATATTGCCCACAAGTCTGCGGTGCACGGCGTCATGCTGAACCTGCGTACTTCTGCCGAGGTCGCTCAGGCGGCAGATGCCATTCTGGATCGGGTCAGACAGCACGATGCCGGGGCCCGCATCGAAGGCTTGCTGGTACAGCGCATGGCACGCCGCAGCGGAGGGCTGGAACTGAGGATCCGCCTGCAACAGGATCCCGTCTTCGGTCCTGTCATCCTGCTCGGCGAGTCGGGAGCAGAACCCCAGGAGATGGTCGCCGCACTCCCGCCACTGAACCAGGCTCTCGCACGCTACCAAGTCATCGGCGCCCTCAAGAGCCGCAAGATCCGCGAGCAGGCCACCCCCGAAAGACTCGATATCGATGCGCTTGGTCAGGTGTTGTGCCAGCTGTCGGAACTGCTGCTGGCGTTTCCCGAGATCCAGGAGCTGGACCTGCATCCATTGCAAGCATGCGGGGCCGAGATGGTGATTCTGGATGCCAGCCTGACACTGATGCCAATAACGCAGCAGCGTTGCCCCCTGGCGATACGCCCCTATCCCACCGAGCTGGAAGAGGGGGCCTGGCTCAAGGACCAGAGCCATGTGCTACTCCGCCCGATCCGGCCGGAGGATGAACCCGCTCACAAACAGTTTGTACTCAAGGTCTCCGATGAAGACAGGTACAAGCGCTTCTTTGCTGACGTGGGAGAACTGGGCCACGAAGAGCTCGCTCGCATGACCCAGATTGACTACGACCGAGAGATGGCCTTCGTCGCGGTAGGGCAGGATGGCGCCTTCAACCAGCAAATCCTGGGGGTGGTGCGAGCCATTTTAAACCCGGATCAGTCCGATGCGGAGTTTGCCATTCTGGTGCGATCCGACCTAAAGGGGCTGGGGCTCGGCAAGTTGATGATGGAGAAAATCGTGCGTTACGCCAGAGAGCGGGGGATTGGCCAGCTATCCGGCATGACCATGCCCAGCAATCGCGGCATGATCAATCTGGCCAAGCGGCTTGGCTTCAAGATCGATATTCAACTGGAAGATGGGGTGGTCAATATGGAGTTGCCCTGTGCGGAGAGAGCCCAAAGGGCATAGCACAGAGAATACCGCAGGAATGATAAATTTCAGGCAATAAAAAACCCCGCTCATAGAGCGGGGTTTTTCGTGTTGGGTGCCTGGCAGTGTCCTACTCTCGCATGGCGAATGCCACACTACCATCGGCGCTAC
>NZ_JAPDBE010000039.1:0-46079 GCF_027705025.1 Aeromonas sp. D3
CTCATGATGAACCCTGTTCCATGGCTCCAGATGACAAACATGATCTCATATCAGGGACTTGTTCGCACCTTCCCTAAAACAAAACATAATGCCTTAATGCGAAATCAAGCTGAATGGCAGAGCATTTGCAGATTTTTAGAAAGTGAGTTTATTAGTTATATTTCAAATGAGAAATATATATTGGTGGGTAAGTTGTGTTTTGAATATCTAAGGTTGGAACTGGCTAAATATATCTACATAAGTGAATCAGCGCGCAATACTATCGAGGATATAGGGTTTTCAGCTTTGGAAAAGAGTGAGCCATCATCATTGATAGCATTTTCCAAGTTGTGTATCCATTCAACAAATGCCAAAGAATTTATTGAAAAGACTAAAGAAAAGGAAGTGGCTACAAGTCAAAGGTTGCAATCAACTCCGACGGGAAAACCTAAAGCTATGCGGGTTGATTGGCTACAACCGTTGTTTAAAAGTAAATTGGAATCTGAGTTTTACCAAGCATTAAAAAATGTTTTCCCTACCTATTTCATTTATCCAAATGTTGCTTTAAGCAATATTTTTGAATTTGATAAAATACAAGAGCATCTTGGGGTAAACTCAAAGAATTACTTCTTCAAGGCAATCATTGACTTTGTTGTTTATGATCCGACAGATAATCATACTCCCAAATATTTTTTTGAAGTAGATAGTGCTTATCATGATACTGATAAAGCAAAACTAAATGATGAATTAAAGAATGGTATTTTCTCAATTGCTAATATTGAATTGTTCAGGATCCGTCCAAGCGATCAAATTGACGGTAATCGTTTCGGTTTTGAAACTGCTATACGAACTAAAGTTTCACACGCCAATATAAAAAACTAAGTATGGGATGATATCGCACCTATGGTGCAGACTAATGCTTTCTTTTCATTCCAAGGTAGGTAGCTGCGGGGCAAACAGCGTCAAGCAGGAGAAGGGGATGATGACAGAGCAATATATAGCTGGGACGATCGGCATTCTGGGAGCGGGGTGGCTTGGGCTGCCGTTGGCGGCCTGATAGGGTCTACTTAGCGCCGTCGTGAGCGGCCAATAAAAAGCCCGGCTTGAGCCGGGCTGGGGGATAAGTTGCTTATCCGGGTATTCGTCGAGGCGTCTAATGTGGATGTTGTTTGAGGATGTCGTATATCTCCTCTTTCAGTTTGAGTTTCTGTTTTTTCAGATCCTTCACCTCGGAGCTGTAATCGCTGGCATGATGCTTTTCCAACTTTCTAATCTCCGCATCCAGGTCGTTGTGCAAGTCAAACTTCTTCTGGAAATGGACATCACTGCTCTTCAGTTTCGAGATGAGATCTCTGTACTCTGGGAACATGTAATGAAGCCTCCTTGGTTTCGTTTGATTGTGCCTTCAAAACAAAAGTACCCCTTCCCCCCAGAGATAAATGTGATCCCGATCGAATTCGGAACCAATGATTTGCTACATGGGGAAGATGATTTTTAACTCGTTGAATTACAAGCTGATAAGTCATTTGTAAGTAAGGTTTTGAGCTTCAAACTGGAATCTCGATCACAGTTGTGACGGTTTGATGACGGCGGCGGGCTGGCGAGCGGGCAGCAAAAAGGGGCGCAAGGCCCCTTTTCGTAACGGGTATGGCGTTTACTCTTTTTTCTTTTTCTTCTCGGGCAGCGGCTTGCCATCGCGGGCGATGACCTTGCCCACTTCGAAGCCTATCTGCGCTGCCAGCTCTTCCAGATCCGGCGCCTTGGCTTCGTTGCCGATGGCGTACTGGTAGTTGGCTATGGTGATCTTCTCGGCCACCGGGGTGCCCGGCACTATGGGCTCACGCCAGCCCTGCCCCACATGAGCGACGAGCGTGCCGTTCATGATGAGCTCGCCGACGATTTCCTGGGTGGGGATGCCCTTGCCGTAGGTGAGACCCTGCGGGTGCTTCTTGCCGACCAGCGGCTCAGTGCTGGCTGGCATCAGCTTGGTGCGGATCAGCCATTTGGGATCCTTGGTCTTGCCGAGTGCTTTGCCGGTCTGGTATTCGTTGATCTTGATGGTCTTGATCATCTGGGCCATAAAATCTTTGGTCAGCGCCTTCTGGGCTTCGCTCGTCTCGTCGATGGCGATGGGCGCCACATACCAGATTTTGGAGGCCTGCGCCTTGGGGGCTGCGGGCGCGGTTTGCGCCATGGCCAGCGGGCTGAGCAGGATGGCAGCCAACAAGAGTCCGATTTTCTTCATTGTGATTCCGCTTATGTTTCAACAAGAATTTTGTTTTGCCAGCGACGACTGCGCCAGCGCCAGAACATGGCCAGACCGCGTACCCACTCATCGCAGGCGAGCGCCAACCAGATGCCGACCAGTCCATAACCCTGCATGATACCAAGGAAATAGGCGAGCGGAACGGCAATCCCCCACATGGAGACGAGCGCCATGTAGAGCGGGAAACGGGCATCCCCGGTGGCACGCAGGGCGTTGATCACCACCAGATTGAAGGTGCGGCCGGGTTCGAGGATGAGGCTGATGAGAAACAGCTGTGCCACCTGGGTGATGATGTCCGGATCGTCGGTGAACAGGCTGATGATGGCGCGGCCGTTCAGGGCGGCGGCGATGGCGATCAGGGTCGTGACGATGAGGCCTAACTTGAGGCTCTTCATCAGCTGGTTATAGGCCTGCTCGAAGCGGCGCGCCCCCGCCAGATGGCCGATGATGATCTCGTTGCCAAGGCCGATGGAGAGGCCGAACAGCAGAATGAACAGGCAGATCTGGAAGAAGTAGGACTGGGTCGCCAGCGCCTTGTCACCGAGCAGGCCGACGAAGGCGGTGACCACCATGAACTGCAGCATCCAGGAGAGGTTCTCCCCCGCCGCCGGCAGGCCTATGTGCAGCACCTTGTCTAGCATGACCTTGCTGGGACGGACAATCTCGGGCAGACGCAAGCGGATTCCTGTCTTGCGCGTCACCAGCCACACCAGCAGCACTACGCCAACGATGCGACCCGCTACAGTGCTGATGGCAACCCCGGCTACCCCAAGCTGTGGCAGGCCGAACCAGCCGTAGAGCAACAGCAGGTTGCCGACGAAGGTGATGAGGTTGACGGTCAGGGTCACGTACATGGCCTGACGGGTATGACCGTGGGCGCGCAGGGTGGCGGCCAGACAGAGGGCTGCCGCCTCCGGCAGCAGGCACAGGCCGATAATCTGCAGATAAAGAGTGGCATCGCCCATCAGGTGGGCAGGCAGGTTCATCAGGGAGAGCATGGTGCTGGCACCGGCGAGCACGCCGACCGCAGCCACCAGCCCCACCAGCAGGTTGAAGCCGATGGCGGTGTGGATGACGATGCGGGCTTTTTCCCGATCGCCAGCCCCCAGATACTGGGTGATCACCACGCTGGTGCCTATGCTGACGAAGCTGAACAAGGTGATGGCCAGATCAAACACCTGGTTGCCGACCGCCAGTGCGGCGACGCCCTGATAGGAGACGTGGCCCACCATGAAGGTGTTGAGGGCCCCGGTCAGAAAGTGCAGGGCGAGATCGATAAACAGCGGCCAGGTCAGGGAGAAAAGTGTGCCCGGGCCCGCGTGGGGTTGAGTTTGCATGGGATGTCCAAATACTGGGGATGGCCCTCGTCAGCGCCATCTGGACGGGCATTTAACACCAAGAGCCTGCGGGGTGCAATCTTGCCTTGGGAGGAGAGTGTGCCAGACCAGCCCTGGGCATGGTCTGGCAACCGATCAGGCCAGGGTGGCGCCCGCCTCCTGCTCGGAGGGCAGGGTGAGCCGCGCCGAGTCCGGCAGCGCATCATCCTGAGGCCAGTGGGAGAGGATGGCGTCCGTGGTGCTCTCCACCACGGCGTCATCCTTGAACACCGGCTCGCGGTAGCAGCGGGTCATGCGCAGCGCCTGATACATGTCGGGGCAGAGGATGACACCCTCGTCGCCCACCCGGATCCCCGCCTGCTTGAGCCACTGGCTCATCTGGCCGTGGCGACCCGCCATCACCATGTGAATGCCGCGCCGTTTCAGATCCCTGTGCAGCTCCCCCACCATGCTCATCACGCTGATGTCCTGATGGGTGAAACAGGCTACCGCATCCACCACCAGGCATTTGGGATTGTGGGGATCCTGCACCAGCAGCGCCAATACCCGCCGTTTGAAGTAGGGGGCGTTGAAGTAGGTGAGCGGCGAGTTGAAGCGATAGACCAGGATGCCGGGAATGGCCTTGGCCTGTTCGTTGTCCCCCAGGGTGCGTACCACCCCCTCGTCATCCATGCCGAGCAGTTGATCTGTGGGACGCATCACGTTGCGCAGGAACTGGAACAGACCCAGTAGCACTGCGAGGGTGATCCCAGGGATCACCCCCATGGCCAGCACGCTGATGAAGGTGATGAGCGCCAGCCAGAAGGCGGATCTGTCGGAGTGGCGCAGGGCCCAGAGGCTGCGAAAGTCGGTGAGCGACAGCGCCGCCATCACCAGCACAACACCGAGGGCGGCCGTGGGTATGTATTGCAGCGGCGCCGTCAGGTAGAAGGTGATGATGGCGATCACGGCGGCGGCTATGATGGAGACCAGCTGGCTCTTGCCGCCGTTGGCATCGTTGACCGCGGTGCGCGAATCCGCCCCGCTGATGGCAAAGCCCTGGGAGGCGGCTGCTGCCAGATTGGCCATGCCAAGGGCCCGAAACTCCTTGTCCGCATCTATCTCGTAGCCGTTTTTGGCGGCGAAGCTGCGGGCGGTGAGCATCATGGAGACGAAGCTCACCATGGCGAGGTTCAAGGCGGGCAGCACCAGTTCGCGCATCAGGCCGGGAGGAAACTGGGGGAGCTGAAACGCGGGCAGGCCCGAGCCCACCAGACCGAGGGTGGCGATTTCGTGATCCCCAAGGCTGAAACCCCATACCAGCGCCCCCGTCACCACCATGGCCACCATGGAGGAGGGCCAGGCAGGCTTGTAACGTTTGGCCAGCAGCAGGGTGAGCAAGGCCGTCAGGCTCATGGCCAGGGTTGGCAGATGGGTTTGAGTGATGTAGTAGGCCCCGCTGGCGATCCGCTCTATGAGGTAACGCTCATCGAAGGTAAATCCGAAGATCTTGGAGAGCTGGCCCACCATGATGGTGATGGCCACCCCGTTGAGCAGCCCCATCAGTATGGGGCGGGAGAGAAAGTCCGCCAGCACCCCCAGCTTGAAGCGGCTGGCGATGAGGCACCAGAAACCCGTCATGGCGGTCATTGTCATCACCAGTTGCCAGTGGCGGGTAGCATCACCGGCGGCGAGCGGGGTCACCACGGCGGCGATGACGGCGCAGGTGGCGGCATCCGGGCCGACGATGAGCTGGCGGGAGGTGCCAAACAGGGCATAGACCAGCATGGGCAGTATGCAGGAGTAGAGGCCGACCAGGGGCCCCACGCCGGCGAGCTCGGCATAGGCGATGGCCACGGGCAGCGCCACGGCCGCCACCGACAGTCCAGCGCGCACATCCGGCATCAGCCAGGCCCGCTGGTATTGCAGCAGGGCGGCGAGGCCCGGTAGCCAGCGTTCGAGAGAGAAGAAGTCGCGCATTATTTAACCCATTGAGTTACAAACAGCTTTTCCCTAGTGTGCCCAAGGTTGCCGAAACATTGCAATGCGGTTATGGCCAGTTCACCACAAGGTCAGGCCAGATGCTCAGCCAACGTTTTTCCTGGATGCGCTGCACAAACACCTGGCTCTCCTGACGACAGCGCGGATTGGCACTCACCTGCAGGGACCAGTTGTGGGCAAAACCGTAGGGGGCCAGCCACTCGAACTCCTCGTCCGGCAGCAGCCTGACCCCGATGCAGGTAGGTACCTCCACCCAGTGGCTGAGAGCTTCCAGACTGCTGGCAAAGGGGGAAACCCGCTGGCGCTGGTGCATGCGGGCCTGATTGCGCACTTCCCAGTGCTGGCCGGGCAGGCGGGCCGTCAGCCACTGCTCATGTTCAGACTCTGCCAACCCTTGCGGGTCAAGGGGGTCTAGGTAGATGAGATCGATATCGTTGAGCGGGGTAGGTACAGCTTTGCCGTGCAGGTGATCCCAGACGAGGTTGCGGATAAAACCGGCCCCCAGCGCCCAGTCGGGCAGGGCCAGCTCGGCGGCGGCCTGCAAACAGGCCATCCGCTGGCGATCGGCCCGCAGCAGGCGTCTGTCTGCGCTCTCAAGTCAGCGTCGTCTAGTGCCAACGGGGCCAGCACCTCAACCTGCATTGCGGCGCAGCCAGACGTCTATGTAGCTGCAGCTGGGCACTATGGTGAGCCCCTCGGCCTGGGTCCAGTCGTAGAAGGTGCGCGCCAGCTGATCGGCTATGCCCTGTATCCTGAGCTCTGGCGGGACGAAGGTGCTGTAGGCATCTATGGTCTTGGCATCGAGCCGGCGGTAACGCAGCCTGGACTCCTTGCCATCCACCACACAGATGAATTGTTGCTGGTTGGCCTGATGAATGATCTCGCTCATGCTTGCTCCTCGATACGGGGGATGGGGCTATCTGACCATGTTGGCAACCCTTTGCCAACTGTGCGGGCTCGCTTACACTGCGAACCCCATCGGGTGCATACCCGCTAGCCAAGGTATAGAACAGTTAACAGAGGATGGATCCCATTATGGCCTTCGCCACGCTGGAAGATCTGATTGGCAATACCCCCTTGCTGGCCCTGCGCCGCATCAATCCCTGGCCCGACGTCACCCTGCTGGTGAAGCTGGAGGGCAACAATCCCGCCGGTTCGGTCAAGGACAGGCCGGCGCTGAACCTCATCAAGAGCGCCGAAGCGAGCGGTCGCTTGCTGCCGGGAGCCCGGCTCATCGAGGCCACCTCCGGCAACACAGGCATCGCCCTTGCCATGGTGGCGGCGGCGCGAAGTTACCGGATGCGGCTCATCATGCCGCGTACCATGAGCCAGGAGCGGCGAGATGCCATGCAGGCCTATGGTGCCGAGCTGGTGCTGGTGGAGAACGGCATGGAAGAGGCGCGGGATCTGGCGTTGGCCATGGAGGCCCGCGGCGAGGGGCTGGTGCTCGATCAGTTCAACAACCCGGCCAACCCGGATGCCCACTATCAGTCGACCGGCCCCGAAATTTGGCGCCAGAGCGAGGGGGCGGTCACTCACTTCGTCTCCGCCATGGGCACCACTGGCACCATAATGGGGGTCTCCCGTTATCTGAAGGAGCAGAACCCGGCGGTGCAGGTGATAGGCCTGCAACCGGCAGAGGGGAGCCAGATCCCGGGCATTCGCCGCTGGCCTGCAGCCTATCTGCCCGCCATTTTCGAGCCACAACGAGTCGATCGGGTGCTGGATGTGACGCAAGAGGAGGCGCTGGTCATGATGCGCCGACTGGCGCGGGAGGAGGGGATCTGCTGCGGGGTCAGCTCAGGTGGTGCCGTGGCCGGAGCCCTGCGGGTGGCGGCAGAGATCAAGCAGGGGGTGGTGGTGGCCATCATCTGTGATCGGGGGGACCGCTATCTCTCCACCGGGGTCTTCACGCCGCCAGAGCAGGTGGCCACCTAGCGTGGCGCTCGGTGCTGCCTGACACCAAGATGTTATTAATCAGTACCTTGCTGATAATTTTCTTCATGTACAACTTGTAACAATCCATCCTGTTCGCAAGGTTGAATCCCTCTCTCTCCTGTTTGACACTCGGCGCCCTCTCGTCACCGATGCAAACAGGAGCGTCACATGATCTTGCCTTCCTCTCTGAGTATTTCTCTTATTGGCCTGAGTCTGGCCCTGACAGGCTGCGCCGTCGAACCCTACGCCTACCAGTGCGGCGAAAAGCACTGCTCCGTCATCGATCACAAGGGGGAGAAACATGAGTGGCCGCAGGATGAGATGAAACCCGTCTGGGAGCGCAACCAGGAGCGGGAAGAGGCCATCCGCCGCAACAAGGAGTCCATCTGGCGCGAAAAAACGCCTGAAGATAACGGCAACTACGGCGCTGGTGCCACCATCCGCTGGTAACTGAGGGCCCCGCGATGCGGGGCCCTCAGCCTGATTACTCCCATGCCCGTTCCAGCAGGTCGAGCAGTTGAGCCCGGTCGGCATCCTTGCGGTTATAGAGCAGGGCGCCGTCATTGATGGCGAGATCCCGGATCTCGGGCAGCAACCCCTTGTCGGTGACGCCTGCCTCACGCAAGGTGCGCGGCAGCTTCACCGCCTGCCACAGGCTATCACGCAGGGCGCACAGGGCCTGAATGCTGGCTTGTGCCCGTTCTGTGGCCGGGGTTGCCGCAAAGCGCTCGGCGCCGACCAGGGGCAGCAGCAGGCGGGCCAGCTCAGGGTCTATGCCCGGCCGGTTGTAGTCGAGCACGGTCGGCAGGAAGAGGTTCATGCACAGACCATGGGGCAGGTGACAGCGTGCCCCCAGGCTGTGGCCGAGGGCATGCACCAACCCCACCATGGAGTTGGAAAACGCCATGCCCGCCAGGGTGGATCCTTCCGCCAGTTGCAGCCGCAGCTGCTTGTCTTGCGGGCTTTGCAGCACCTTGGGCAAGGCGTTGGCGATTTTCTCTATCGCCATCAGGGCCAGGGCGTCACTGACCGGATTCTTGGCATTGCCGATGAAGGCCTCAATGGCGTGGGTCATGGCATCCATGGCGGTGGCGGCCGTGATGTTGAAGGGCAAGCCCTGGGTGAGGCGCGGATCCAGCACCGCCAGCTGGGGCAGCAGGAAGGGGGAGGTGAAGGGCACCTTGCGCCCGCTCGCCTCATCCTTGATCACCGCCACCAGCGTCACCTCGGATCCCGTACCTGCCGTGGTGGGCACCACCGCCAGTGGCTGCAGGGGCCGGGTCAGACAGCCTGCACCGGCGTAATCCAGCAGCCGATCCCCGCCCATGGAGGCGAGGATGTTGACCGCCTTGGCGGTGTCGATGACGGAGCCGCCGCCCAGCGCCACCAGGCTGTCGCATTCGAGCTCCCGATAGCGGGCCGCGATCCGCTCCACCACGGCGGTGGAGGAGTCGGCCGGGATCTCGTCCCAGATGTCGGCGACCGGCAGCTCCCCCTCGGCCAGCACATTGGCCAGCAGGGTGGCGAGCCCTGTGCCGCTGACCCCCTTGTCGGTGAGCAGCAGCGGACGGCGTGCCCCCAGACCCGCCAATTCGCCAGCCAGCTGTTCCAGCGCCTGCTCGCCCGCCATCAGTTTGACCGGACAGAAGAAATCGTAATAGCGACTCATGTTGTTCATCCTTTTATTCAGCCGGTCAGCAGACCCAGGTAGATGTGGCAGGCACGCGTCAGCTTGTTGCGCGGGCTCGGATAGTGGCGCAGCAGCGGCCGCGCTATGAAGGCGGGCAGGATCAGGGCCTGCAATTGCTCCAGTGCCCGCACCAGGTGCATGGCGACGGTGAGATCCCCTTCCACCAGCAGGCGGTTTTCACTGAACGCCTGATTGACACCGAGCCGAAAGCTGAGGGCGCGAAAGGCGATACCCGGATGTTTGAAGCGCACCCGCAGCGGGTGCAGATCGCTGCTGGCATGTGCCGGTACGCCGCACTGCCAGCGACCCGCTGCTTTATGGATGATCAGCGCCTGGGTGAGGCCCGCTACCTCCAGCCGTATGGTGAGGCCGTCGGGCAGGGGGGCGAGTTCACGCCGCACCGCCTCATCGACCCGGGCGGCGCGGCACAGGGTACGCCCTATGACCCAGAGCAGGGTGGCTATCCAGAGACGGCGGCCAAGGGCCACCAGGGATTCAAGCGTCCGGTTTTGCATGAGGATTCACTCCCGAGATGGCAGACCAGAAGAGGGCGAAGGCACTGGCTTGCCAGTGGGCGTCCTGCCCCAGTTCAGGTTGATCGACAAACAGGGAGGCGCACGCCAGAAACTGGCTCTGGCATACCTCCAGCATCAGGGCCGGCGGGGCTTGCATCAGCACCCCGCTGGCCTGGCCCTGGGTCAGCAGTTGCGGCAGAAAACGCAAGGTCTCGCTCAGGATCTGGCTGCGCAGGGAGCGCGCCAGGAGGGGAGAGTGGAAGAAGCCCAGCACGAACTTGAGCTCGTTGGGATGGGCCTGCATCCACTGCATGGCTTGCTGCCAGTAATGACGGGCCTGCTCGCACAGGGGCAGGGCGGCGTCCGCCTCCGTGATGGCGGCGCCGAGGCGCAGTTTGATGTCCTGATAGAGGCACTGGATCAGCACCCCCTTGCTGGGGAAGTGGTGAAACAGGGTGCCATTAGCCACCCCTGCTGCCTTGGCGATGCGGGCGGTGGCGGCGCCTTGCAGCCCATCCTCTGCACACAGGGCAAGGGCAGCATCCAGGATCTGGCGGCGTTTGTCGGTCATGGGTTTGTTCATGCTGGCCTCGTCACGGGCGGTTAGCGTAAAAACAGCGCCATCATCAGCCGCTGGTGCCAGCGCCGATAAGGGGGATGAACCAGGGAGCCGGTACTGAATTTGCCACGGCTGAGCACGGTTTTGGCCTTGGAGAAGGTGAGAAAGCCTTCATGGCCGTGGTAGTGGCCCATGCCGGAGGCACCTATGCCGCCAAAGGGCACATCATCGGCCGCCACCTGGAACAGGCTCTCGTTGATGGCCATGCCGCCGGAGTGGGTCTCCCGGGTCACTCTGGCTTGCAGGGCCGGATCCAGGCTCATCAAATAGAAGGCGAGGGGGCGGGGGCGGGCACCTATGTAGGCGAGCGCCTCGTCGATGCTGTCGTAGGGCACCAGCGGCAGCAGGGGGCCGAAGATCTCCTGTTGCATCACCTGACAGTGGTTGGGTACCTCGGTCAATAGATGGGGCACCAGCCGGTGGGCTATGTCGTCCCGGGCCGGGCTGCCGCAAGGGTGCACCTGGGCACCCGCCTGTTCGGCCTCGGCCAGCCAGCCGGTGATCCGTTCATATTGGCGCCCATTGATGATGGAGCCGTAATCCGGGCTGGCCAGTCCCCTGGGATAAATGCGGGCAAAGTGGTTGCGATAGGCCTCGATGAAGGCCTGCTCCTGGCCCCGTGGCAGCAACACATAGTCGGGGGCCACGCAGATCTGGCCGGCGTTGAGGCTCTTGCCGAAGATCATCCGTTCCACCGCGAGTGCGATGGGCATGTCGGGAGCGACAAGGCAGGGACTCTTGCCGCCAAGCTCCAGGGTGAGCGGGGTGAGCTGGGGGGCGGCCGCGGCCATCACCAGCTTGCCCACCGCGGTCGAGCCGGTAAACAGCAGGTGATCGAAGGGGAGGGCGCTGAACGCCGCGGCCACTTGCGCATCCCCCTCGACGACCGTCACCTCCTCTTCGTTAAACACGCCGTCCAGCAGCTCGCGCAGTACGGCATTGGTGTGAGGAGTGAATTCGGAGAGCTTGAGCATGGCCCGGTTGCCGGCGGCGATGGCGCTGATGAGAGGTCCCAGGCTCAGCATCACGGGGAAGTTCCAAGGCACTATGATGCCGACTACGCCAAGGGGTTGGTAGAACACCTCGACTCTGGCCGGTGCCAGCAGCAGACCGGTATGGCGGCGGTGAGGGCGCATCCAGCGTTTGATCCGCTTCTGGGTGTAGTTGATCTGCATGACACAGGGCAGGATATCGGCGATCAGGCTGTCGTAGTCGCTGCGCTGGCCATAATCCCGGGCCAGGGCGTCGCACAGTTGCTGCTTGTGGTCGAGCAGGGCGCGCTTGAGCTGATTCAGATGGGCTCTACGTTCACTCAGGCCAGGCATGGGATTGGCCTGGCAGGCCTGTTTGAGCCTGGCCAGCTTGTTTGGTAGCGACAACTTGTCTGTGGTGCTCTCTTGCAACTGAACCAGGTCCATGGCCTACCCCGCTTGTTAATTGACCGACTGATTGGTCGGTCTAAATCTAGCGGCTTGTTAACCGGCTGTAAAGTTATCTCATCTGGCTTGGTACAAGGTCGCGGATGACTCACCTGTTAACTGTGCGACCCACCACACTTTCAGGGTTTGAGGGTTGGTGGTTTATCCAATAAGGGGTAGTTTTTGGTTATCAACCTACAAGGAGTGAGCGATATGACCAGGGAACTGAACAGCTTGTTGGCCCGGCTTGATGATGTGGTCGAGCGGATGCCGGATTGCTTCAATACCTATGAGTTTGCCCAGAAGCTGGCACTGCAACATCAGCGCGAGTTCTTTGCCGCGGGCCACTCCCTGGCCGAGCAGGAGGGACGCCTGTTGCGGGTGCTGCACCAGAAGATTGCCGAGGCGCTGGCCAGCAGCGATGTGGTGATCGAGGGGGCACTCTTGCCATGCGTGACCCCCTGGGGTGAGAAAGCCACCTCGCCGCGCTGGCATCGCAAGCACTGAGTCTGCAAACAGACAATGAGAAAGGCCCGTCACGGGCCTTTCTCATTTCTCATGGTGAGCGGGGCTCACTGCGTCAGGCGGCGAGCCTGCCAGTAGCGACTGTTCCAGTAGACATTGTCGAGGCGCGAGCGGATCACGCCCTTGCTGGTGGAGGCGTGGATAAACTCACCGGCACCGGTATAGACACCGACATGGTATTGCTGCCAGCCGGTCTTGAAGAAGACCAGATCCCCGTGTTGCAGCCGGTAGCGATCGACCGGCGTGCCGAGACTGGCCTGGGATTCTGTGGTTCTGGGCAGGTTGAAGCCCAGTACCTGGCTGTAGGCAAGCTGGGTGAAGGCGGAGCAGTCGAGGCCCGCCCGGCTGGATCCGCCCATGCGATAGGGCACACCACGCCACTGCTGATAAAAGCTGTCGAAGGCACTGCTCTGACGAGGTGGCGGCGGTTCGGGCGTGCTGGAACAGGCGGCCAGCAACAGGGCCAGCAGGGGCAGCAGTAACTTGCAATCCATAGGGGCTCCCTCGACTCGACGACCCGCTCATCATAAACGGGGTTTGGGGCTCGAACATAGCCTTGGCCGTGATAAAACCCATTTTAACAAGGTATGTCGAGTATAAAGGGGTCGTATGGATATCATTTATACCATCAAGTACCACTAATTGAATAATGTCATCCGGCTTACTTGAATGAGCATTTCAATATTAGCGCGTTTATTCTAATGCGATTTAAATAAGTTTATTATTATCCTTGTTGACGTCACTGCGTGATCTGTGTCACGTTCTGATTTCAGGTTAATTCGTTATGATGCTCCTGCGTAATATATATAGTCATGCGGATTACCTGAATGAAGAAATGACAGTATCAAGCTGGATATATAGGGAATTATTTTGTAACAGGCTGTAAATAATATTAACCCCTGACTGGCATTGATTAATTATGGCGCCAGAGGAATAATTCCACCAGCAAAGAGGAGGGCAGCATCATGATCGCCAGCCCATAGCAGTCAGTGTTTCCTCGCACCCTGTCGCCCGTGCAATCGGGGTTACAGGCAAGGCAGACACGATAGACATATGAGTCAGGCCAGTATGTCATACCTGTGATGGCGAGATTCATGACCGATGTCACCCGCATCATAAATGGGGCGCACACCAGAGCGCGACAACCGTGTAATAGCATCGGCGAACGCCGAGTCGTCCACCCTGGACTGCATTGCGGTCCTTGCTCTGCCATATGAAATATCACCCATCAATCCGTTGTTAATTCACAGCGAAAAAAATGGAAGATACAGCTTGGCTGGCAAAGAGAATAACGCCTCCATATAACCATTGATAACAGGGTTATGCTATTTCACTGCATGGGGAAATAGTCTGGCGGGATTCGATCAGGAGATAACAATGAAAAACAATAAACCACGCAAATTAGTCACTCATATTCCCGCCCTCAGTCTGCTCGCGCTGGCCTTGCTGGCTGGCAGCGTTCATGCCGAAGACATAGGTGAACGCACAGATCAGGGCACCGCCATGCTGGCCAGCCTGCAATCGGAGCAGGGACTCGTCTACCTCAACGCCAGCAGCTGGCTGGATGAACAACAGGCCGCCAAGGCGTTGACCCGTGACCAGTTGCGCGAGCGTGTGCTGGGGCAGGGGGAGCGTATCTTCATCGATTTCAGCGGCATCACTGACAAGGTCGAGCGGCAACAGGCCAGAAAAGCCATGGAGCAGCTGGCAGGCATCTCGTTTGATGCCAATTGGGTGCTGGTCTCCGCCTACAAGGGGGAGCTGCTGTTTACCCCGCTGGGGGGCGCGGATGATCCTGCCTTCTATCAGGTGATGGAGCGAATCGACACCCTGGCAGGGCAGGGAAAACGCCACAAGCGCTCCCTGACGCAAACCGCGACGGCGGAAGCGGGCCTGCCTCACGTGGCTTTTTATCTCAACGTCAATCGCAAGATCAGCGATGGCGAGTGTACCTTCCCGCGCTCACGCACCTGGGATCGGGGGGATCGCCTCTTTTGTGACTCGCCAAACATCTCGCTGGTCTATCGGGTGAATCTGGAGCGCTCCCTGCAATTTGGCAACACGGGGTCAGCTACGCCGGATGCCAAGATAGTGCGGATCTCGCTGGATGACGAGTCGGTAGGTGCCGGTATTCAGCTCAATGAGGACCTCACCTGGAGCGAGAACATCGCAGATTATCTGCTGCTCGATGGCTGGGCGCGGGACTATGCCACCGATGCCATCGCCCAGGATTATCGCTTCACCATAGACGCGTCCAACACCAAGGCGGCTGTGCTCAAGAGTCTGCCGACCAACCTCAACAGCAAGTATGAGCATCGCGAGATCTCGGGTTTCGAGGTAGGGGTGACCGGCGGGGTTGAAGTGAATAAGGATGGGCCCAAGGCCAAGCTGGAGGCGTCAGCCAAGTTCAGCCAGCAGCGTCAGCTTGCCTACAACACCCAGGATTATCGGGTCGAACGCTCGGCGCCGAGCGCCCAGAAGGTGAGTTTCAGCTGGGTGCGGGATCAATACGCGACGGCGGAGTCACTGCTCTCCTCCAAGACCGCCACCGTCTGGGGCATGGGGTACGATGTGGATCACAACCGCATCCAGCCGCTGAGTTACAAGGGCTTCGTGCCGAATCTGGATGTCATCTACAAGGCGGCGCCCGACGAGAAGGGCAGTACCGAGTTCAAGATCGACTCTTCGGTCAACATCCGCCCCATCTACACCGGTATCTACAAGCACTATTACGTGGTGGGAGGGCATGTCTCCTTCCAGGGGTTCGAGGATGTCGACAAGCGCAGACGGGTGACCGCCTCAACCAGCTTCAAGGTGGATTGGAACCATCCGGTATTCACCGGCGGACGCCCGGTCAACCTGCAGCTGGGGGGCTTTGACAACCGTTGCCTGAGCGCCGGCGCCGAGCATGGCCTGAGCGCCGTGACCTGTGACGAGACTTCGGCTGCCCAGTCCTTTATCTATGACCAGTACGGCCGTTATGTCAGTGCGCTGGATACCCGTCGCTGCCTCGATGGCAACAACCTCGGCCAGTTGCAGAGCTGCAGTCTGAGTCTGGGCCAGCGCTGGGAGTGGAAGGCGGACAGCGATGCGCTGAGCAACCTGAGTGCTCATCAGCTGCTCGGCCACAACAAGCAGACCGGTGAGCTGGCGCTCTATGACGAGAACGGCAATCCGGCGGATGTGAGCGTACGGACCCTGACCTCCTATACCCGCATCTTTGGGCCACCGGCCGGCAACTGATCTGCCGATGTGTCTGAACCAATGAAAACGCCGGCAAGCTGCCGGCGTTTTTGTGGCTCAGAACGTGACTCAGGTCTTGGGCTCGATGAGCGGAGTGAGCAGCTCGGCCAGCTTGTAGAAGGTCTGTACCCGGGTGGTGCTGGGGCGCCACACCAGGCCTATCTCGCGATACGGCTTTTCACCCGGCAGGGGAATGGCCACCAGGTCGGTGTTGTCGAGAATGCCGGAATCTATTGCCATCTGGGGCAGGAAGGTGGTGCCAAGCCCGGCACCGACCATCTGCACCAGGGTGTGCAGGCTGGTGGCGGCAAAGGGGTTTATCTTGCTCTTGTCCCGCAGCCGACAGGCGCTGACCGCATGTTCGGTGAGGCAGTGCTCCCGTTCCAGCAGGAAGATGCTCTGGTTGGGCAGCTCCTTGTAGTCGAACGGCGTATGCAGACCGGCCGCCATGCTGGCGGGCATCACCATGTGGAAGGGATCCTGGCCAACCATCTTGCAGTGGAAGCCGCCGATCTCCACCGGCAACGCCAGGATCAGCAAATCGAGTTGACCCTGTTCCAGCTGCTTGAGCAGGTTGGTGGTGGTGTCTTCACGCAGCAACAATTCCAGTTCAGGATAAGCCTTGCCGCACTCCTGCAGCAGCTTGCTGAGCAGGAAGGGGGCTATGGTGGGGATGCAGCCGAGCCGGACTGTGCCGTGCATGACGCCGCCCTGATGTTGCCCCAGCTCCATCAGATCTCGCGCATCCGAGAGCAAATTGCGAGCTCGCTCGACGATTTCCATGCCGACCGGGGTCATAATGAAGCTCTTGTGGTCCCGCTCCACCAGTTGCAGGTTCATCATGTCTTCCAGCGTCTGGATCCCGGTACTCAGGGTGGACTGGCTGACATGACAGGCCTTGGCGGCGCGATTGAAGTTCTTGTGCTCGTCGAGAGCGACCAGATATTGCAGCTGTTTCAGGCTGGGCCAACGTTGCATAGGAAAACCCGATGAATGCTATCTATTTAATTTGATTTAACTAATCTACCACTGGGTATAGGGTTTGTCGCTTGAATTAGACGGACTTGGCTCTAGGTAGCCCAATCCTGACAGGATTGTTCACTTCACATAATGAGGAATTGAATATGGTATTGGTAGGCCGTCCCGCACCTGATTTCACCGCTGCTGCCGTTCTGGGCAATGGCCAGATTGTTGACTCCTTCAACCTGGCGTCCCACATCAAAGGCAAAGCAGCCGTCCTGTTCTTCTATCCCCTCGATTTCACCTTCGTCTGTCCGTCCGAGCTGATTGCCTTCGATCACCGCTATGAAGAGTTCCAGAAGCGCGGTGTGGAAGTGATCGGTGTTTCCATCGATTCCCAGTTCTCCCACAACGCCTGGCGTAACACCAAGGTGGAAGATGGCGGTATCGGCCAGGTGAAATACCCGCTGATCGCCGACGTGAAGCACGAAATCTGCAAAGCCTATGACGTTGAGCACCCGGAAGCCGGTGTGGCCTTCCGTGGCTCCTTCCTGATCGACAGCAACGGCATGGTGCGTCATCAGGTGGTCAACGATCTGCCCCTTGGCCGCAACATCGACGAGATGCTGCGCATGGTCGATGCCCTGCAATTCCACGAAGAGCATGGCGAAGTGTGCCCTGCCCAGTGGGAGAAGGGTAAAAAAGGCATGACAGCTTCTGCTGATGGCGTTGCCAAGTACCTGTCCGAGAACGCTGCCTCCCTGTAATCGGGTCTGCGTACCGGATACTGAAAAACCGATGCCATGGCATCGGTTTTTTTCTGCCTGCCGCCTGCCAAATCATGTAACAGGCCGAATGCCAGCCATAAAAAAGCGCGCCTCAAGGCGCGCTTTTGCTATCCGGGTGGTGGGGCTACTCGTCGAAGATACCGAAGTGATCCTTGGCGAAGCTGACCCGCTGCTCCACGTTCATCTTGACCTGACCCAGCTTCTCGATGGTTTTGAGATTGGGCACCAGGCCGCGACCGTTGGCGATCTGGATGGCAAGGCCGGGACGGGCGTTGAGCTCCAGCAACATGGGGCCGCGGAACTTGTCCAGCACCATGTCGGTACCTATGTAACCCAGCCCCGACATCTCGTAGCAGGAGGCTGCCAGCGTCAGCAAGGTATCCCAGTGAGGCACCTTGAGATCGTACAGATCGAGGCCGGTATCCGGGTGATGACGCAGCGGATTGCCAAACTGCACCGCTCGCAGCGCCCGGCCGGTGCGCAGGCACAGACCCACACCCACGGCGCCCTGGTGCAGGTTTGCCTTGCCGTCGGAGGCGGCGGTGGAGAGGCGCATCATGGCCATCACCGGAAAGCCCTTGAAGATGATCACCCTTGCATCGGGCACCCCTTCGAACGAGTAACCGTCGAACACATCATCAAAGTTGATGAGGCCTTCTACCAGTGCCACGTCAGGCTTGCCGCCGAGGGAATAGAGCCCCGCCAGAATGTTGGAGACATGGCGCTCCAGATCCTGACCGGTAGACGCGCTGCCATTCGGTTTGAAGAAGAGACCCTCTTCCTGACGGAGGATCACCAGGATCCCCTTGCCGCCGGAGCCACGGGCCGGCTTGATACAAAAGCCAGGCCAATCTTTTACCAGTTCGGTAATGCGGCCAACGTCATGCTGCTCGCGGATGGTGCCGATAAGCTCGGGCACTGTCACACCTGCATCCAGCGCGATGCGCTTGGTCTGCAGCTTGTCATCCACCAGCGGGTAGAGTCGACGCGGGTTGTAGCGGCTGATGTAGGAGTGGTTGCGCTTGTTCATGCCGAGGATGCCTGCCTGAGACAGGCTCCACGGGCTGGTGTATTTTTCCCAGAACCACATCTGTTACTTGTCCTTACCCGGGGTGGCGCCAGACTTGATCTCGTTCACCAGCGGCTTGAAACGCTTGAGCTCGCTCAGCTTGTAGCCGGTGTAGTTGCCCAGCAGCAGCACGGTCGCCATCAGCACCAGCTGCAGGCCGAGGAAGTTGAAGGTCAGATGACGGATCAGCTCGTTATCCATGGCCAGGTAGGCGATAACCGCCACCAGCAGGGAACCACCGCCCTGACGCACCACCTCTTTCGGACCCTCTTCTTCCCACAGAATGGACATCCGCTCTATGGTCCAGGAGAGGATGATCATCGGGAAGAAGGTGATCTTCATGCCGTCGGTCAGTCCCAGCTTGAAAGCGAACGCTGAGAAGATACCGATCATCGAGATCACCATTATGATGATCGCCGATATTCGGGCCACCAGCAGCAGGTTGAGCCGCGACAGATAGGAGCGGATGACCAGACCCGTGCCGACGATCAGCAGGAAGCCGACCAGGCCGGTAACCAGCGAGGTCTGGATGAAGGCGACCGCGATCAACACAGGCATGAAGGTGCCCGAGGTCTTGATACCGACGATAACCCGCAGGAACACCACCATCAGCACGCCGATGGGGATCAGCAGCAAGCCTTTGAACAGCGCCTGCTCTTCCAGCGGCAGACTGTGGATGGAGAAGTTCTGCATCTCGGACTTTTCGAACTTCTGCGCCAGCGCCACGTTGACCGGTTGTTCCTGCTCGATCATCGAGAAGGTTACCCGGGAGTTGTGGCCGCCGGTGACATCCAGCAGGGCGCCCGAGTTGTATTCCCACAGCAGCAGGTTGGCAGGGCGACCCTGCTCACCGGTTTGCGGGTTGAACAGCTTGTAGTCGGTCGGGCTGTTGAATACCTGCAGGTAATCCACCAGCTCCTGGCGACGACGGCCGTCTTCCAGACTCAGTGCATGGACCACGCGCGCCGGGACATCAGCGTTGCTCAGCAGCTCTGCAATCAGGCTGGCCCGGCTCTTGTGAGATTTCAGCAGCTCGGCGTTCTGCTCCTGCTTCTCTATTTCCTTGATGATCTCGCGGGTCAGGGTGTAACCGTCGGCAGAGCGTTCCTGGGCCCGTTCGGAGATCTGCTTCATGGCAGTGGCGTAAGGCTCGCTCTCTATCTGCTTCTCGATGACGGGAGGCTTTGCCAGGGCAGCCGGCTTGGCATGGTCGTCAGCCATCATGTCGACGCGGTAGTAGAGCTCCTGGCGGCCGGAGGCGGAACGGATCGACCACTCGGCGCGGGCATCCCCGTCCTTCTCGACAAATGACAGGCCGTAGCCCGGGCTAGCGGCGTTCTCGTTCATCAGGGTGAAACCGGGCTGGGTGCCCGGAATGGCCAGGGAGGCGATCACCGGCTCACCGGTGGCTTCAAATTCGAGCTTGGCCTCGATGGACCAGATCTGGCGTTTCTCACCCGGCGTCAGCGGTACATCCAACGCTATGTGGTGATAAAACGTCATCCCCAGGCCGACAATGAACAGCAGGGCGACCAGCAAATAGAACGGCTTACGGGAAACCATGGATTATTTCACATCCTTGAGCGTGGGTTTTGGTTGGATATATTCGCGGGCCACATCAACCACAGCGATGTCTTTCAAAAATTCACGACCCAGCAGCACGGGGAAGGTCATGTCGCTGCGATCTTTCAGGGTAAATTCAGCCTTTTCGGTCATGTCACCGATCCGCACCGCCAGACGCACCACGGGACGACGGTCGAGATCGTCGGCAGAGGCCTGACGCACACGCACGTGGCGTACCAGGGGCGCTTCGATCTGGATCTTGTCATCCATCTCCTGGTGGCTCAGGAAGAAGCGCACCCAGTTCTTGCCGTTGCGCTCGAAGATGGTGATGTCCTGGGCGCTGATGGAAGAGGTGGTCGCGCCGGTATCGACCCGCGCCTGGAAGGCGTCATTGGCGGCATCAACCCAGATCCACTCGGCTTCACCCACCAGCAGTTTGCCGTCGACGGTATGGCCCTGGCTCGGGGCCTGACACTTCTCGGTCGGGATCGCCATGGGTTTGGGTGGCTCGGGAGCCAGGTTTTCGAGCTTGCTGTCGACTTTTTTCACGGACTCTTTCATGTTGTTGACATCGGTGTTGAGCTGAACCAGCAGGTGCTGTTGCTGTACATACTGCTTCTGTTGCTGTTCCATGGATGTTTGCAGGCGTTGCTCGCTCAAGCTTATCTCGCCGCGAAGCTCTGCCAGCGTCAAGGTTGGTACCGGAGGCGCTTTATCCACACTGACACACCCGCCGAGACTGAGCAGGGAGAGCAGGGTCATTCCTTTTAATTTGCTTTTCATGTCATTCATTTAACTGTGCTTCCTGGAATTGGGTCAGTGTAACTTCCGCTGGCGCCATCGGCTAGTCTTTGGCCTTTCTGGCAATCAGTACGGCACGTTTCGGCGCCGGGTGTCCTTCTACCGTGAGCGCGGGATCCGCAGGATCCAGATAGTCGCTCAGGGATTCATTGATCATCCAGTCGGTACGACGCTGTTCGTCGGTGCTGGTCATATTCTCGTCTACGATCCGCACATCGGTAAATCCGCAGCGCTCCACCCAGAGTTTGAGCGCCGCGCTTGAGGGGATGAACCAGACGTTGCGCATCTTGCCGTAACGGTCGGTGGGCACCAGCACCTCATTGACGCCACCATCGATCACCAGCGTCTCCAGCACCAGCTCGCCGTCGTCTTTGAGCTGGTTGCGCAGCTGCTCTATGTGCTCTATGGGGGACTTGCGGTGATAGAGCACCCCCATGGAGAAGACGGTGTCAAAGGCGCGCAGGTCAGGCAGCTCCTGAATGCCCAGCGGCAACAGGTGAGCGCGCTGATCGCCGCCGGTGAAGTGACGAATGGCCTCGAACTGGCACAAAAACAGCGGGCTCGGGTCTATGCCGACGGCCAGTTTGGCTCCTTCGCCGACCATACGCCAGAGGTGATAGCCGCTGCCGCAGCCCACATCCAGCACATAGCGGCCAGCCAGCGGGCTGATGTGGGGCAATACCCGATCCCACTTCCAGTCGGAGCGCCACTCGGTATCGATGTGGATGCCGTGGACCCTGAAGGGCCCCTTGCGCCAGGGCATGAATTGGCGCAGCAGACTCTCGACTTTTTTGCGCTCCCCTTCACTCAAGCTCTGGCTATTGCCGATCTCGACGCCCCGTTGCAGCTCGATATGGCCGGGCGCTGTGGTGGGCAGCTTGTTGAGGGCGCGATTCCAGCGCGGCAGGTCCCCATGCAGGTTGTCGTGCTGCCAGGCATGCAGCTGAGCGGGCAGGGTATGCAACCAGTGGCTCAGCCGGTTCTTGGCGATCAGTTGATAAAAATTGGCAAAGTCGATCATGGCTTAGTTGGCGTCGCTGGATTTGATGGCAATCATGGAACCGAAGTTGAAGCACTGGAACCAGAGATCCTGATGAACGAAGCCGGCGCTTTGCAGGCGGGATCTGTGGGTCTCCAGGCTGTCGGTACGCATCACGTTCTCGAGGGCGTTGCGTTTCTGGCTGATCTCCAGCTCGCTGTAGCCATTGGCGCGTTTGAAGTCCAGGTGCAGCTCGATGAGCAGATCGTTGACCGGTTCATCCTCGAAGCGGAACTTCTCGCTCAGGATCAGGATGCCGCCCGGACGCAGACCATCAAAAATGCGCTGGATAAGGGCCATCCGCTTTTCGGGGTCTACGAACTGCAGGGTGAAGTTGAGCACCACCACAGAGGCGTTTTCGATCGCTATGTCGCAGATATCCGCCTCGACCAGCTCCACCGGCACCTCGGATTTGAAACCCGAAAGGTGGGCACGGGCGCGTTCTATCATGGGGTGAGAGAGATCCACCGCCGTGATGTGGCAACCCGGTTGAGTCAGGTGGCGACGCATGGCCTGGGTGGCTGCGCCGAGGGAGCAGCCAAGATCGTACAGACGGCTCTGTGGCTGGGCATAACGGGCAGCCATCATGCCGATGGCGGAGATGATGTTGCTGTAGCCCGGTACAGACCGCTGGATCATGTCGGGGAAGACGTCGACGACCTGTTCGTCAAAGCAAAAGTCTCCCAATCGGGCGATAGGGGCAGCAAAAATTTGGTCTTTGGTATGCATGCTTGCGCAACCTGACAGCCGGGGTGTAATCCGGCTGTATTGTTCAATTGAGTCGTTGGGTGATACCCATAAGAGTAGATATATCACCTGTTTACGAACGGGGTGACTGGCCTTGAGTTCCTTCGGGCCGTCCCAGTTCGTATGGGCCATGTTCCGGACCCTTGCTTGGGGCGCTAGTGTAGAGGATTGATGGGCATTTGTCTTGACGCCGAGCCCTGTCCAGCCACAAAAAAGTGGCTTTTTTTGCGCCTGATGAATGGCTGGTGCAGTGGCTGGCTAAAAGCGCAGCACGCCCTGGCGCGCGCGATCGTTTTCCCCCGGCCAGGGGGCCATCTCCTGTCCCAACAGGTGTGTTATCTGACGGGCCAGTTCGGGTGACTGGGCATTGTCGGCGGTATGTATAAAGAGGTAGAGATCCTTTCCCTCCGCCAGCCACTGACGCCAGTGGGGCAACCAGCTTGGCAGGAAGGGGTGATTGGCCGCCGGTTCCGGCAGACCGATGAGCCGCACCACGGGGGCGCTGGCGGTGGCCAGTAGGTGCACCGGCAGTCTGGGCTTCTTGCCCTGTGCATCTATCATGGCTGCCGTGGTTGCCGGCACAGAAAACAGTGGCCGGCTGTCGAGCATGATGCGGTTGATGCCTTTTTCCATCAGCATGCGGTTGAGGCTGCGCTCTGCTTCCCCTTTGGCGAAGAAATCGGGATGACGTACCTCGAGGGCATAGCGAAACGCTGTCGGCAGCCGATTGAAGAATTCGGCGAGGCGGGGAAGGCCGCTCGGGCCGAAGCGCGCGGGCAGCTGCAGCTTGAGCAGCCCCAGCTTGTCGTGCAGCGGGGTGAGCAGGCGAATGAACTCGGTCACCTGCTTGTCTACGCTCACCAGATCGCTCTGGTGACTGATTTCTTTCGGAAACTTGAAGCTGAAACGAAAGTGGGCAGGCACCGCATCGGCCCAGCGCTGCACTGTGTCAGGGGTGGGCGAGGCGTAAAAGGTGGTGTTGCCTTCGACTGTGTTGAACACCCGGGCGTAGTGGGCGAGATGTTCGGCGGGTTTGGCGCCCACACCCAATAATTGACCGGGCCAGGCCGAGTGCGACCATTGTGGCAGGCCCAAAAAGAGGCTCATGGCGGATCCTGTCTGCGGGTTTATCTCGGTTTATGCCCATTTTTTGCCTTGAGACGCAAAAAACAGGGCAAAGGAGGCTGCTGGCCATTTTACCCAAATGGGGGTTTTCCTCTATAATGCCAGCCCTTTTGTTTGCCAATTTGTTGTGACTCGCCCCGCTGTGCGCATATTGTGGCGACGGTAGCGGCCATGAATTGGCCAAACAACGATGCTTTCCGATGCCCTCTGACCGACTGCCCGGCCGCTTGCCAGCCGCCTCTGGTCGAGCCGATATCGGTGGCAGGTGTCCGATCCAGGGGGTCGGACGGTACGAGACAGATTTCAAACCGGGCAAGAACAAGACTCTGGCCAGCTGTGAGACGGACTGTGCTGCCAGTCGTGCCCGGCGGCTCAGGTTAACCGTCTCTCTACAATTTCGAAGGAAGAAGTCCATGCGCTCTATCTATTGCGGACAGGTCAATGAGGCCCATGCCGGGCAGACCATTACATTGTGCGGTTGGGTCCATCGTCGTCGCGACCTCGGCGGTCTGATCTTTATCGACATGCGTGACCGGGAAGGGATCGTGCAGGTGTTCTTCGATCCGGACAAGCCGGACGCCTTCGCCCTGGCCTCCGAACTGCGCGGCGAGTTCTGCATTCAGGTTTCAGGTGTGGTACGTACCCGTCCTGACTCCCAGCGCAACAGCGACATGGCTACAGGTGCCATCGAAGTGTTCGCCCATGAGCTCACCATCATCAACCGCGCCGAGCCGTTGCCGCTGGACTTCAATCAGGTCAACAGTGAAGAGCAGCGCCTCAAGTTCCGTTATCTGGATCTGCGTCGCCCCGAGATGGCCAAGTACCTGAAGACCCGTGCCAAGGCCAGCGCTTTCGTACGTCGCTTCATGGACGAGCACGGCTTCCTCGACATCGAAACCCCCATGCTGACCAAGGCCACCCCGGAAGGTGCCCGTGACTATCTGGTGCCGAGCCGCGTGCACAAGGGCAAGTTCTACGCCCTGCCGCAGTCCCCGCAGCTGTTCAAGCAGTTGCTGATGATGTCCGGCTTCGATCGCTACTACCAGATCGTCAAGTGCTTCCGTGACGAAGACCTGCGTGCCGACCGCCAGCCGGAATTCACCCAGATAGACGTGGAGACCTCCTTCATGACGGCGCCGCAAGTGCGCGAGCTGATGGAAGAGATGATCCGCAACCTGTGGCAACACGTGCTGGCCGTGGATCTGGGCGACTTCCCTGTCATGACCTTTGACGAGGCCATGCGCCGCTTCGGCTCCGACAAGCCGGACCTGCGTCTGCCGATGGAGCTGGTCGATGTGGCAGATCTGCTGACCGCCGTCGAGTTCGCCGTGTTCGTCGGCCCCGCCAACGACCCGAAAGGCCGTGTGGCGGCCCTGAAAGTACCGGGCGGCGCCGAGCTGTCCCGCAAGCAGATCGACGAGTACACCAAGTTTGTCGGCATCTACGGTGCCAAGGGCCTGGCCTGGATGAAGGTCAACGACGCCGCCAACGGCCTCGAAGGGGTTCAGTCTCCGGTTGCCAAGTTCCTCTCCGATGAGATAGTGCGCGAGATCCTGGCCCGTACCGGCGCTGCCGACGGCGACATCATCTTCTTCGGCGCCGACAGCAAGAAAGTGGTGGCCGATGCCATCGGTGCCCTGCGTCTGAAAGTGGGCCGCGATCTGGGTCTGATGGAAAACAGCTGGAAGCCGCTGTGGGTCATCGACTTCCCCATGTTCGAGGAAGACAGCGAAGGCGGCCTGGCGGCCATGCACCATCCCTTCACCGCCCCGAGCAACCTGGGCCCGAGCGAGCTGAAAGCCAACCCGCTCAGCGCTTATGCCAACGCCTACGACATGGTCATCAACGGCTACGAAGTGGGTGGCGGTTCTGTGCGTATCCACAACAGCGAAATGCAGTCCACTGTATTCGACATCCTCGGCATCACCCCTGCCGAGCAGCGTCTGAAGTTCGGCTTCCTGCTGGATGCGTTGAAATACGGTACCCCGCCGCACGCCGGTCTGGCCTTCGGTCTGGATCGTCTGAGCATGCTGCTGACCGGCACCGACAACATCCGGGACGTGATTGCCTTCCCGAAAACCACGGCGGCCGCTTGTCTGATGACAGACGCCCCCAGCTTTGCCAACCAGGCGCAGATGAGCGAACTGGCGATTGCGACGACCGTCAAGGGTGATGAATAAGCCGGCATCCGGCACAGTCCCGGCCGCGCCCGGCGCGGCCTACCCGGTCACTTTGTGTTATTGAAATCTAAAAAATATAACGGAGAGTCTCTATGGCAGGTCACAGTAAATGGGCCAACATCAAACACCGCAAGGCAGCTCAGGATGCCAAGCGCGGCAAGATCTTCACCAAGCTGATCCGTGAAATCACTACCTCGGCTCGTATCGGCGATCCGGATCCTGCCAATAACCCGCGCCTGCGTGCGGCTGTGACGGCAGCCCTGACCAGCAACATGACCCGCGAAACCATCAACCGCGCCATCGCGCGTGGGGCCGGTGGTGGCGACGGCGAGCAGCTCGAGACCATAGTGTATGAAGGCTACGGCCCGGCAGGCTCCGCCGTCATGGTGGAGTGTCTGACCGACAACCGTAACCGTACCGTTGCCGAAGTGCGTCATGCCTTCAGCAAGAGCGGCGGCAACCTGGGGACCGATGGCTCGGTTGCCTACCTGTTCAGCAAGAAAGGGCTGCTGACCTTCGTCGGTGTCGATGAAGATGCCCTGATGGATGCGGCACTGGAAGCGGGCGCCGATGACGTTGTGACCGAGGAAGATGGTTCCATCGAGGTGTACACCACCCCGAACGACTTCGGTACCGTGCTGGATGCGCTGGAAGCCGCCGGCTTCAAGGCCCAAAACGCCGAAGTAACCATGATCCCTTCCACCGAAGCCGAGCTGGATGCGGAAACCGCCCCCAAGCTGATGCGTCTCATCGACATGCTGGAAGATCTGGACGACGTGCAGGAGGTGTACCACAACGGTTCCATCTCTGACGAAGTCGCCGCTACCCTCTGATCGCCAGAGTGCACACGCGAGGAGATGGCATCACAACGGCGCCATCTTCCTCCGACGAAGTCGCCGCGACCCTCTGATCGCCAGAGTGCACACTCGAGGAGATGGCATCACAACGGCGCCATATTCCTCCGACGAAGCTTTGGATCGTACGCTGAGCACATATTAAAAACGGCAGCCTTCAGGCTGCCGTTTTTGTCTCTTGTTCTCTTCCCGCCAAGGTAGTTGCTCCCCTTAACTCTCCCTTAAGTTTGGCTTTTTAAGCTGCCTGCAGTATCCGGGCCCCCAGCCCATTATCGCTATCGCCTTCAAACAGCGTCGCGCGGTAAGCGAGATGCCAACAACGGGAGTGCCCATGCCGGGCCCCCAGTCCTGCCTGATTTGTCGGAGTATCGTTATGCGCATCACCCTGGGCGTGATGAAGGTGAATCTGTTGCTGGTGCTGCTGTTTGCACTGGTGTTCAACTGGCCCATCTTCCTGCACTTTTACACCATTCTCACTCAGCTGGATCACGTCAAGGCGGGCTTTGTCCTCTCTATCCCCCTGGTATTGCTGGCTGCACTCAATGCGGTGTTTCTGCCCTTTACCTTCCGCTATCTGCTCAAGCCCTTCTTCGTGCTGCTGATCCTGCTGGGCTCTGTGGTCAGCTACGCCATGCTCAAATATGGCGTCATCTTCGACAGGGACATGGTACAGAACATGGTTGCGACCAATACGGGGGAGGTGAGCGCCTACCTCAATGGGTCGGTCGCGCTCTGGTTCCTGCTGACCGGCGTGCTGCCGGCGCTGGCCTTGTTGTGGGTGAAGATTGAATATCCCAGCTCCTGGTATAGAGGCCTTGGCCTGCGACTTGGCTCCATCGCCCTGTCACTGCTGTTTCTGGTGGGGGTGGCTGCGCTCTATTATCAGGATTACGCCTCGGTCGGGCGCAACAACAAGTCTCTTGGCAAGGAGATAGTGCCAGCCAACTATGTACACGGCTTCTATCGCTATGCCAGAGATATACTGTTTGCCACCCCCATTCCTTATCAGCCGCTGGGGACGGACGCCAGGGTGGTGGGGCAGGGGAACAAGCCGACCCTGATGTTCCTGGTGGTGGGGGAGACGGCGCGTAGCCAGAATTACTCCCTCAACGGCTATCGCAAGCAGACCAACAGTTTCACCGAGCAGGAAGCGGGAGTCATATCCTTCAAGGACGTGCGCTCCTGCGGTACGGCCACGGCTGTCTCCGTGCCCTGCATGTTCTCCAATCTCACCCGGCGCGGGTATGACGACACCCTGGCCCAGTCCCGGGACGGCATGCTGGATGTGCTGCAACACGCAGGTGTCTCTGTGCTCTGGAAGGAGAACGATGGCGGCTGCAAGGGGGTGTGCAAGAACGTGCCCACCATAGATATCGAGGCCAAGGCCTTCCCGCAGTATTGCCAGCAGGGTTCATGCTACGACGAGGTGATGCTGGAAGGGCTGGATCGACAGATTGCCGACATGAAGGGCACGCAGGGCAACAAGCTGGTGGCTTTTCATCTGATGGGCAGCCATGGTCCGACCTACTATCGCCGTTATCCTGCGTCCGAGCGTTTCTTCGTGCCGGACTGCCCGCGCAGTGACATCGAGAATTGCAGCAACGAAGAGCTGGTCAATACCTATGACAACACCATTCGCTATACCGACAAGGTGGTGGCGCAACTGATAGAGAAGCTCAAGTCACTGCAAACGGATTACAACGTGGGGTTGGTCTATCTCTCCGACCATGGCGAATCCCTCGGTGCCATGGGGCTCTATCTGCACGGCACTCCCTACCAGTTTGCGCCGGATGATCAGACCCGGGTGCCGCTGCTGACCTGGTTTTCTCCGCAGTTGCAGGCGGATCGCCAGCTGAACATGGGGTGTCTGCAACAGGAGGCGAGCAGCAAGCGCTTCTCCCATGACAACTTGTTCCACTCCATGCTGGGGATCATGGATGTGCAGACCAGCGTCTATGACGGTGCGCTGGATCTGTTCAAGCCCTGCAGGGCGGGGTGAGCCAGACTGAGCGAACGCGACAACTTGTTGCCCCACACCATGCTGGGGATCATGGATGTGCAGACCAGCGTCTATGACGGTGCGCTGGACTTGTTCAAACCGTGTAGGGCGGGGTGAGCCAGGCTGAGCGAATGCGACAACTTGTTGCCCCGCACCATGCTGGGGATCATGGATGTGCAGACCAGCGTTTATGACGGTGCGTTGGACTTGTTCAAGCCCTGCCGGGCGGGATAAACCGGCGAAAAGCGCACAATAAAAAACGGCAGCCAGTGGCTGCCGTTTTTTGTCTCGCAAGGCCAGCGCCTTACTTCTGCTCCATGATGATCTGCAACAGATCACCCTCCAGCAGGGCCCGTTTCACCAGGGCGAAGCCGCCTATGGTAGGCTGGTTCTGGAAGCGGGCCTTCACTATGGGCAGGCCACGGTGGAAGCTCGGCAGTGACTGGTGTTCGACACAGCGGCGGATGGCCGGGAAGAGGATCTCTTCGGCGGCGGTGATTTCGCCTGCGATCAGCACCTTCTGCGGGTTGAACAGGTTGACCGTGATGGCCACCGCCCGCCCCAGGTGTTCACCCACGTTCTCGATCACGCTGCGTGCCAGCTCATCCCCTGCCATGGCCGCCTTGCACACCTCCTGTATGGTGATGTGCTTCTCCTGCAGCGAGCTCAGGTGACCGCGACTGATCAGCTCTTTTACCTTGTCGACAATGGCCTCGTTGGAGGCGATTGTCTCCAGGCAGCCAAAGTTGCCGCAGTGGCAGCGCTTGCCCAGCGGTTCGACCTGGATGTGGCCGATCTCGCCAACGTTGCGGTTCTGACCGAGGAACACCTTGCCCTTGGTGATGATGCCGGAGCCGGCACCCTGGTGCACGCTCACCAGAATGGAGTCCATGCAGTCGCGGGATTCACCGAAGAAGTGCTCGGCCAGCGCCAGCGAGCGGGTGTCATTGCCCACGTAGCAGGGGAGGTTGAAGTGGTTTTCCAGCAGCTTGGCCAGGGCCAGATTGCGGATCTGGTACTTGGGGGTATAGATGACCATACCCGATTCCGGATTGACCAGACCCGGCATGGTCAGCGCTATGCTGATCAGGTTGCGGTTGCGCTCCTGCTGGGAGTCCATGAAGGCACCAATTTCCCGCAGCAGCATGTCGACCACGGGCTGTTGATCGATCTCGGTCACCTGGGTGACGTGTTGATCGAGCTCCTTGCCATCGAGATCGTACAGGCTCAGCTGCAGATAGCCGCGGCCGAGCTTGGCGGACACAAACTGAAAGCGATGCTTGATGGTGGTCAGGGAGATGGCGCGCCGCCCGCCGGTAGAGGCTTGCGGTGAGGTCTCCTTGATCAGGCCATGCTCGATCAGTTGCCGGGTTATTTTGGTCACGCTGGCCGGGGCCAGCTGACTCAACTCGGCAATTTTGACCCGCGAGATGGGGCCTTGCAGGTCGATGAGCCGATATACGGCTGCACTGTTGACCTGCTTGATAAGATCTACGTTTGCTATTTGTCCGCCAGTCATAGTGTCACTGTGTTGTGTAGTGTCCGTTAACCACGGTCCCGCAGACCGTGAAGGTCTGATCAAAGACAGTCAGGTTGGCTATTTTTCCGACCTGGATACTACCGAGACGTGAGTCCCATCCAATGGCGCGAGCGGGATAAAGAGTGGCCATTCTCAGTGCTTCATCGAGCGGTAATCCGACCTGTTTGACCAGATTCTCCACCCCCTCAATCATGGTGAGGGCAGAGCCGCCGAGTGTACCATTCTCGTCGACGCACTGACCATCGCGGAAATAGACGGTTGCGCCACAAAAATCAAACTTCTCAAAGCCTTCCGGCGCACCGGCGGGGGCGGTCGCGTCGGTGACCAGCACCAGTCTCTCCCCCAGCATCTTGTGGGCCAGTCGTACGTTGGCCCAGTGCACGTGATGCCCATCGACAATGACGCCGGCATAGACATCCTTGCGATCATAGATGGCACCCACCACGCCCGGCTCGCGGCCGTTCACGGTCGGGGTCATGGCGTTGTAGAGGTGGGTGGCAAAGCGGATGCCGTCATCAAAGCCGGCCATGGCCTGATCGTAGTTGGCGGCGGTATGGCCAGCGGAGACCAGTATGCCTGCCTCCACCAGCTGACGGATGTGCTCGGGCTTGTTGCGCTCCGGTGCCAGGGTGATCTTGGCGATGGCATCGCTGTTGGCGCAGAAGAAGTCGATCATCTCGTCGGCGGGCTGGCGGATCTGGGCGGCCGGGTGTATGCCTTTGCGCTTGAGGTTGGTGTAGGGGCCTTCCAGATGCACGCCCAGCACTTCATTCGGGTGCGCGGCCATGTAATCGCGGGTCACGGCGACGGCCCGCTTCATGTCCGCATCCGGGCTGGTGATCAGGGTCGGCAGGAAGCTGGTGGTACCGGATTTGAGGTTGGCGGCCTGCATGATCGCCAGTGTCTCTATGGAGATGTCGGTGTTGAACATGACGCCGCCACAGCCGTTGAGCTGCACGTCGATAAAACCGGCGCTCAGGTTGGCGCCGTGCAGATCATGTCGCTCTATGCCGGCAGGCAGTTCGGCCTGACGCTGGATGGCGACAATCTTGTCGCCCTCGATCACGACCCCGTAACCAGTCAGCACACAGCTGCCGGTGTAGAGGGTGCAATTGGTCAATGCGTACATGGTGGCTCCTTACAGACGGCCGATGTTGGCGGCTTCGAGCTGCTGGAAGTAACGCACCGTCTTGACCTTGAGCTCCATGGTGGAGGGCTCGTCGCACACCATCATTCCCTTCGGATGCAGTTGCAGGGTGGAGATGGTCCACATGTGGTTGACGCTGCCTTCCACTGCTGCTTGCAGGGCCTGGGCCTTGCCGTGGCCAGTGACCAGGATCATGATCTCTTCGGCGTCCATCAGGGTGCCGACACCCACGGTCAGCGCCAGCTTGGGCACCTGCTCCATGTCACCGCCGAAGAAGCGGGAGTTGGCGATGCGGGTGTCCTCGGTCAGGGTCTTGACCCGGGTGCGGGAGGAGAGGGAGGAGGCCGGTTCGTTGAAGGCGATGTGACCGTCATTGCCGACGCCACCCATGAAGAGGTTGATCTTGCCATAGGACTTGATCTTGTCCTCATAGCGCTTGCACTCGGCCACCAGATCCTCGGCGTTGCCGTTGAGGATGTTGATGTTTTCCGGGCGGATGTCGATGTGACAGAAGAAGTTGTTGTGCATGAAGCTGTGGTAGCTCTCCGGGTGATCTTCCGGCAGGCCGACATATTCGTCCATGTTGAAGGTGACCACGTGCTCGAAACTTACTTCACCGGCTTTATGCAGCTCGATCAGGCGCTTGTAGGTGTTGAGCGGGGTGCCGCCGGTGGGCAGGCCCAGTACGAAGGGGCGATCGGCCGTGGGTTTGAACCCATTGATACGGTCAACGATGTAACGGGCAGACCACAGACCCACTTGGCTGGCAGATTTCAACGGGATCAGGCGCATTGTAGATACCTCTGTACGGGTTGCTGCCGGGGTGTCGGCGGCAAATATGCTAGGACGGATTCAAGTTGTTTTATAGCGTAAATAAAGATTGCGAACTAAGCCACATGTATCCGCTACCTTTATCTCGTTTGGGTGATAATGATCACGATTACAGGTTTATTAATTTGCGCAGCGAAATAAAAGCCCTAGACTGCCAATCAAGCCTTGATGGCTTATGCGTCAAACGTGATAAGCACTTAATTTCTAGAAAAACATTAACTAAGGAGAGGAACCGTGAACATTCTCGGTTATTTGCAAAAGATCGGCCGTGCCCTGATGGTGCCGGTAGCGGTATTGCCTGCCGCCGCGATCCTGATGGGGGTTGGCTACTGGATTGACCCTAACGGTTGGGGTGGTGACAGCGCGCTGGCTGCCTTCCTGATCAAGGCCGGTGCCGCCATCATTGACAACATGTCAGTGCTGTTTGCTGTCGGTGTTGCCTACGGCATGTCCAAAGACAAAGACGGCTCTGCCGCACTGGCCGGTCTGGTCGGTTTCCTGGTCGTGACCACTCTGTTGAGCCCGGGTGCCGTTGCCCAGATCAAGAGTATCGCGATTGAAGATGTACCCGCGGCTTTTGGCAAGATCAACAACCAGTTTATCGGCATCTTGACCGGTGTGATTGCCGCCGAGCTCTATAACCGCTTCAGCAGTGTCGAACTGCACAAGGCGCTGGCTTTCTTCTCCGGCCGTCGTCTGGTGCCGATCGTGACCTCAGTGGTGATGATCATCGTCTCCTTCATCCTGATGGCCGTTTGGCCTGTCATTTACGGTGGTCTGGTGGGCTTTGGTGAATCCATCGTCAGCCTGGGCTCTACCGGTGCCGGCATCTACGCCTTCTTCAACCGTCTGCTGATCCCGATTGGTCTGCACCACGCCCTGAACTCAGTGTTCTGGTTCAACGTGGCCGGTATCAACGACATCCCGAACTTCCTGGGTGGTCAGGGTACCATTGATGCCGCACTGGCTGCCGGCAAGAGCCTGGATCAGGTGAAAGGCGTTGTCGGTATGTATCAGGCTGGCTTCTTCCCCATCATGATGTTCGGTCTGCCGGGCGCAGCCTTGGCCATCTATCACTCCGCCAAGAAAGAGAACAAGGACAAGGTTGCATCCATCATGATCGCCGCCGCCTTCGCTTCTTTCTTCACCGGTGTGACCGAGCCGCTCGAGTTCTCCTTCATGTTCGTGGCGCCGGTACTGTATGTCATCCACGCCGTACTGACCGGTATCTCCGTGTTCATCGCTGCCTCCATGCAGTGGATGGCCGGTTTCGGTTTCAGTGCCGGTCTGGTGGATATGGTGCTCTCCAGCCGCAACCCGCTGGCGACCCAGTGGTACATGTTGCTGGTACAGGGTCTGGTGTTCTTCGGTCTCTACTACCTGGTATTCCGTGCCGTCATCGTCAAGTTCAACCTGAAAACTCCGGGTCGTGAAGATGATGAAGCCGTACCGGCACAGGCTCAGACCACTGACCGCACCGAACTGGCTCGTCAGTATCTGGAAGTGCTGGGTGGCCAAGACAACCTGGTTACCATCGATGCCTGCATCACCCGTCTGCGTCTGACCCTGAAAGACCGCAGCATAGTGGATGAGCGCAAGCTGAAAGCCCTGGGCGCAGCCGGTGTGGTCAAGCTCGGTGAACAGAACCTGCAGGTGATTCTGGGCCCCTTGGCCGAGATCATTGCCGGTGAGATGAAGGCCCTGCGTTAATCGGGCGCCAAGCTCGCCTCAAGTCTAAGTCCATTGTTGACATAACTAGGGCCCCGCCACGGGGCCCAATATAAAAAACGCCAAGAAAATCCAACCTTTACTTCAAATGAGAGCAGCAGTTATGAACTTGAAACATTCTCTGTTAGCCATTGCCATGTCTACTATTTTTGTCAGCCAGGTACAGGCAGCCGATGCCGCCAAGCAAGCCGTGGTCGACTCCCTCGCCAGCAACCTGGTGGTCAAGTACGAAGTCGTCACCAACGACGGTGCCGGTGCCGGCCTCGATTGCCAGGCGCTGGGTTCCGAGTGGGCGAGCTGTGGCGTGGCCAAGCTGCACCTGACCAATACCGGTGCTGACGTGACCTCCAAGGATTGGGGTATTTATGTCTCCTCCATCCGTCGCATCCAGCGGGTCGACAACGACCAGTTCACCATCACCCATCTGACCGGCGACCTCTATCGTTTGACGCCAACCGAGCAGTTTAAGGGATTTGCCAAGGATGCCACGGTCGAAGTGCCGCTGGTGGTGGAATACTGGGTATTGTTCGAATCTGACATCATGCCTAGCTGGTATGTGGCTGCCGACGGCGCCGAGCCCAAGGTGATTGCCAGCATGAGCAACATCGACGACGCCAGCACCTACGAGAAGCCGATGCCGGCCGATGGCTGGAAGCGTACCAAGGATGACAACAACATCCTGATGAACAGCGAGACCCGCTTCGATGCCAACCTGACCAGCAGCCTGCTGCCAGCCAGCAAGATTGATGATCAGATACTGCCGACCCCGCTCAAGCAAGTGATCAAATCGGGTCCGCAAGTGGACTTCTCCACCATCAAGCTCAACGCGCTGGATTTACCAAGCGATCGCGCCGAAGCCCTGAAGGCTCAACTGACCAAGCTGGGTGTTACCCTCTCCGACACCGGCTATCCAGTGACCGTCAAGCTCGGCAGCAAGCTCAAGCAGGCCGAAGGTTATGATATGACCATAGGCAAGCAGGGCACTGTGATCCAGGGGCACGACATCGAGGGTGCCTTCTGGGGCGCGCAATCCCTGCTCTCCCTGCTGGGGGTGAACGACAAGCTGGTGAGCCAGATGAGCGTCGAGGATGCGCCGCGTTTTGAATACCGCGGCATGCAGACCGACGTGGCCCGTCACTTCCGTAGCCTCGAAACCATGAAGAAGCTGGTTGACCAGATGTCAGCCATGAAGCTCAACAAGTTGCATCTGGGTTTGACCAACGATGAAGGCTGGCGTCTGGAGATCCCGGGTTTGCCGGAGCTGACGGACGTAGGCAGCCAGCGTTGCCACGATCTGTCTGAAACCAAGTGCCTGATGCCGCAGCTGGGTTCCGGCCCTACCAGCGACAACCAGGGTTCCGGTTTCTACAGCAAGTCCGACTACATCGATTTGGTGCGTTATGCCAAGGCCCGTGGTGTCACCGTCATCCCCGAGATCAACATGCCGGCCCACGCCCGTGCTGCAGTGGTCTCCATGGAAGCGCGTTACCAGCGTCTGATGAACGAGGGCAAAGAGGCCGAAGCCAACCAGTTCCGTCTGACTGACCCGGCGGATACATCCAACGTCACCTCGGTGCAGTTCTACGACAAGATGTCCTTCATCAACCCTTGCCAGCCGGGTGCTGCCACCTTCGTGAGCAAGGTGATGGATGAAGTGGCCCAGATGCACCAGGCCGCCGGTCAGCCGTTGACCGCCTGGCACTACGGTGGTGACGAGGCGAAGAACATCATGCAGGGCGGCGGCTATCAGGATCCGGCCGTCACCCAGAAAGCCGATCTGGTCGCCTGGAAAGGCAATGTCGATTCCAGCAAGCAGGACAAGCCGTTCGGCAAATCGCCGGTCTGCCAGAAGATGATCGATGATGGCAAGATCAAGGACGTGGCCGAGCTGCCGGTTTACTTCGCCAAGGAAGTGAGCGAGCTGGCGAAAGAGCGTGGCTTCTCCACCCTGCAGGCATGGGAAGATGGCCTCAAGTACGCCAATAGCGCCAAGGATTTCGCCACCGACAAGACAGTGGTCAACTTCTGGGAAACCCTCTACTGGGGTGGCTTCAACGAAGCGATGAAGTGGGCGCACAAGGGTTATGACGTTGTGCTCTCGAACCCGGATTACCTCTACTTCGACTTCCCGAACGAGGTACACCCGGCCGAGCGTGGCTACTACTGGGCAACCCGTTTCAATGACACCCGCAAGGTGTTTGCCTTTGCTCCGGAAAACCTGCCGCAGAACGCCGAGACCTCGGTTGACCGCGACGGCAACGCCTTCGTGGCCAAGGGTGACCAGGATCCGGTCAAGTTCCGCGGTATCTCCGGTCAGCAGTGGAGTGAAACCGTGCGGACCGATGCCCAGTACGAATACATGGTCTATCCGCGTATCTTCTCCGTGGCCGAGCGTGCCTGGCACAAAGGTGGCTTCGAGCTGAACTATGTGAAGGGCCGCGAGTTCTCCGGTGAGACCAAGCATGTCAACAAGGCCACCCTCAATAAAGAGTGGAACCAGTTCGCCAACCTGCTGGGTCAGCGCGTGCTGCCGAAGCTGGATCAGGCCGGTGTTGAATACCGCCTCTCAGTACCGGGCGCCAAGGTCATCAATGGCAAACTGGAAGCGAACGTGGATCTGCCGGGCTTGCCCATCCAGTACAGCCTGGACGGCACCACCTGGACTGCCTATGACGCCGCGGCCAAGCCAAGCGTGACCGGCAAGGTCTACCTGCGTACCACCAGTTTCGATGGCCAGCGCACCAGTCGCGTCACCGAGCTGAACTGATAGTCCTCAATCCATAACGCAAGGTGGGTCGCAAGACCCGCCTTTCCCAAGGCCGAGACTGCATCGGGTTTGGGAAAGGTTGACTGTGCGTGTGAGCCTTTGTTGTGTGTGTGTATTGTCTGTTTTTGTTTTTCATCACCTTGAACCCCGCCTAGTGCGGGGTCTTTTTTTATCCGCGAGCAGATGATGGCGGCTGGATCACTTCGTTTTGGCGTGCCAAGGGGCCGGATTGGCCAAATTCAGGTTGAGGCAAGGCGCGTAATGAGGGATCATAACCGGCTTGATGGCGGGGGGATGAGGGTGCCAGCCGGCACAACTTCCGCCAGTGACGCATTTTTGAGGTGAGCCATGAGTCAGGCGAACAGCCCAACTAACTTTATTCGTCAGATCATTGATGAAGATCTGGCCAGCGGTAAGCACAACCACGTGCATACCCGTTTTCCGCCCGAGCCGAACGGTTATCTCCATATCGGCCACGCCAAGTCAATCTGTCTGAACTTTGGCATCGCCCGTGACTACCAGGGCCAGTGCAACCTGCGTTTCGATGACACCAACCCGGTGAAAGAAGACATCGAGTACGTGGAGTCCATCAAGCAGGACGTGCAGTGGCTCGGCTTCCAGTGGAGCGGCGAGATCTGCTACTCCTCCGACTATTTCGACAAGCTGCACGGCTACGCCATCGAGCTTATCGAAAAAGGTCTGGCCTATGTGGACGAGCTTTCTGCGGAGCAGATGCGCGAGTACCGTGGCACCCTGACCGAGGCCGGCAAGAACAGCCCGTTCCGCGATCGTCCAGTGGCCGAGAACCTGGCGCTGTTTGCCAAGATGAAGAACGGCGAGTTTGCCGAAGGCACCGCTTGCCTGCGTGCCAAGATCGACATGGCGTCCCCCTTCATGGTGATGCGCGATCCGGTTATCTATCGCATCAAGTTTGCCCACCATCACCAGACAGGTGACAAGTGGTGCATCTATCCGATGTATGACTTCACCCACTGCATCTCGGACGCGCTGGAAGGGATCACCCACTCCATCTGTACCTTGGAGTTCCAGGACAACCGTCGTCTGTATGACTGGGTGCTGGACAACATCACCATCGACTGCCACCCGCGTCAGTACGAGTTCTCTCGTCTGAACCTCGAATACACCGTCATGTCCAAGCGCAAGCTGAACCTGCTGGTGACCGAGAAGCACGTGGATGGCTGGGACGATCCGCGCATGCTGACCGTCTCCGGTCTGCGTCGTCGTGGCTACACCTCTGCCTCCATCCGCGAGTTCTGCAAACGCATTGGCGTGACCAAGCAGGACAACATAGTCGAGATGAGCATGCTGGAAGCCTGCATCCGTGACGATCTCAACGAGAACGCACCGCGCGCCATGGCCGTGCTGCATCCGGTGAAGGTGGTCATCGAGAACCTGGCTGCCGACGAGGTGTTGACCGCACCGGCGCACCCGAACAACACCGAGATGGGTACCCGTGAACTGAACTTTACCCGCGAGATCTTCATCGACGAAGCGGACTTCAAAGAAGAAGCGAACAAGCAGTTCAAGCGACTGGTGCTGGGCAAGGAAGTGCGCCTGCGCAACGCCTATGTGATCAAGGCCGAGCGGGTCGAGAAGGATGCGGATGGCAAGGTGACCTGCATCTACTGCTCCTACGATCCCGAGACCCTGGGCAAGGATCCGGCGGATGGTCGCAAGGTGAAGGGGGTGATCCACTGGGTCAGCGCCACTCACTCCCTGCCGGCCGAGATCCGTCTCTACGATCGTCTGTTCAAGATGCCGAACCCGGGTGCCGAGGATGACTTCGAAGGGGCACTCAATCCGGATTCGCTGGTGATCATCGAAGGCGCCCGCGTCGAGGCTTCCCTCAAGGACGCCAAGCCGGAGTTTGCCTACCAGTTCGAGCGCGAAGGCTACTTCTGCGCCGACAACAAGCTCTCCAGCGCCGAGCACCTGGTGTTCAACCGCACCGTGGCCCTGCGCGACGTCTGGGGCAAGGCCGAGGCCTGATGACCAAAGTCTGACAAGCAGAGGGCAGGGGAGACCCTGCCGCTCTTGTCCAGATTACGGATGCAAAAAAGCCAGCGTTATGCTGGCTTTTTTATTGACCGGTGCAAGCGTCTATGAATCTTCGTGCTTGCAGTCGCCATTGGCGCAGTGGCCGTACAGATAGAGGCTGTGATTGGTCAGGCGAATGTTGTGATGCTTGGCGATATCGCGTTGGCGCTGCTCGATCACCTCATCGGAAAACTCGATCACCTTGCCACAATCGAGGCAGACCAGGTGGTCGTGGTGTTCCTGGGTGGCCAGCTCGAATACCGACTTGCCACCTTCGAAGTGGTGACGGGTAACAATACCGGCATCATCAAACTGGTTGAGAACGCGATATACGGTAGCGAGACCAATCTCTTCACCCTGGTCGATCAGTCGTTTGTACAGATCTTCCGCACTGGTGTGCTGGCAATCCGGCTGTTGCAGGATTTCCAGAATTTTGACGCGGGGCAAGGTGATCTTGAGCCCGGCCTTTTTTAACGCTTGGTTGTTGTCTGCCATATTCTACTTATTCGCATTCTCGAAGGTGTGGTTATTCTGATTGACTGCCGCTGGAATGGCAACCACGAACTCGCTTGGCCTGTCATTATAGGTCGTAGCCAACCTAAAAATAAACCCAGTAATTCAAGGGCTTTAGCGCAAAGTCCGCCATCTGGCCGAATTGATCAAATCCTGTCGCCGGCTTGCTCAGCGGACGAATGTTGATAAGATGTAACCTTCTTCATTGTCTGGTCGGATGAGATCCATGGATTGGCTTTTTGACAACGCGGCCTGGGTGCGGCGCGCCCTCAACGCCTGGCCTCCCTTCTGGGGCGCCGGCATCAAGATAGAAACCCTGAGTGATGACTTCCGTTTTTGCCGGGTGACGTTGAAGTCACGCTGGTGGAACAAGAACGCCAACCGGACCCAGTTTGGCGGCAGCATGTTTGCGATGACGGATCCCATCTATCCGCTGATGCTGATGGGGTACTTCAAGAACCGCTATTACGTCTGGGACAAGGCGGGCAGCATCAACTACATCAAGCCGGGCAAAGGTAAGCTGGTGGCCGAGTTCAACCTGACCGACGGCAAGCTGGCGTCCATAGTGGCCGCGACCGAGGGGGGCAACAAGCACTTCCCCGAGTTCGAGGTCACGGTGCAGGACAAGAGTGGCGAGCTGGTGGCACAGGTCAAACGCACCCTCTATGTGCGTGCCAAACCCGAGCACAGAGGTGGCTGAAAAGATCGGATCGCAAAAACAACAAGGGCCCCGTCGGGGCCCTTGTTGTCAGAGGTAGCTGGCTTGCCGGATCACTCCAGCTCGGCCAGGCACATCTCTTCATGCAGCTGCTTGCACCAGCCCTTGACGCGCTCGGCGGTCAGTTCCGGCTGGCGATCTTCGTCGATACCCAGACCCACGAAGTGCTTGTCATCCACCACAGCCTTGGAGGCTTCAAACTCGTAACCGGCGGTTGGCCAGTTGCCGATGATGATGGCGCCTTTGGCTTCGACGATGTCACGCAGTGTGCCCATGGCGTCGAGGAAGTACTCGGCATAGTCTTCCTGATCGCCGCATCCGAAGATGGCAACCAGCTTGTTGGTGAAGTCGATCTCTTCCAGCTCGGGGAAGAAGTCATCCCAATCGGCTTGGGCTTCGCCGTAATACCAAGTCGGGATACCGAACATCAGCAGATCGAAGCTGTCGATGTCGGCCTTGCTGCTCTTGGCAATGTCACGGACTTCAATCAGTTGTTTGCCCAGTTCTTTCTGGATCATCTTGGCGACAGCTTCGGTATTACCGGTATCGCTGCCGAAAAACAGACCTACACTAGCCATAGTGTTTAGTTACCCGTATCTGGTGTTAATGCTTAACGGTCAGATTGCGATGCCTGCTGCGAAAGCAGACTCAATCTGTTGCTTCAGGATAGATTGGATCAGCTCGGCTCGGCTGACGTTCTGTTGTAACGCAAGTTGGTTCAGGCGCTCCAGCAACTCGGCCTCCACCTTTAACTCGACCCGTTTCAGGCCGTTCTCGCGATCGCGCTTAAGCTGGTTGCGCTTGTTGATCTTGAGTTGGGTCTCACGGGGGAGTGGATTGGTCTTTGGCCTGCCGGGGCGCTTCTCATTTGCGAACAGATCCAGTGTTGTTCGATCAGTTTGCTGTTTGGCCATACATCACAGATGAAAATAAGTTAGCCGATCCCTGAGCCTTCCCAGCCCAATTCGATCAGCCCCTTGGCGACAAAACCCGCGCAACCCAGACAGAGTACCAACCAGACGATGACTCGACCAAAACGGGGCACGTTGCCGCGTTTGAGTACGTCGTGAATGGCCAGGCCAATCAATATGAAAATGGCCAGCAAGAATAACTTCAGGCCCAGACTCTCAATCAGATCGATATGTTCACTTAGCATGGATTGCGCACACTCCTTATGACGGGCGCACTATATCACAAAGGATTTGAAACTGTTAACCGCCTGTCGACAGGAAATCCACAACCAATTTGTTGAACAAAACCGGCTTTTCGGCGTGCAGCCAGTGGCCTGTTCCGGCGATGACGCGCGCCTTTGCTGCCGGAAATTGTGCCATCACAGTGTCGGTATATTGGGGCTGCATATAGTCCGAATCGCCGCCCTTGATAAAGAGTGTCGGCCCTTCGAATCGATGCTGGTTGTCGGGCCAGCCCATGATGTTGGCGTAATTGTGCTCAAGGGCCGGTACGTTGAAGCGCCAGCCCCAACCGGACTCTCCCTTGGCGAAGGATTTGAGCAGGAACTGGCGTACGCCGGCGATCTCGATGTGCTCGGCCAAAATGGCCTCTGCCTCGCTGCGGCTCTGCACTGGCTGGTTCAGGGTGGCGTTGAGACCGGCGAACACATTCTGATGGCGGGAGTGGGGATAGGCGACAGGGGCTATGTCGGCCACCACCAGCCTGGCAACCCGGGCGGGAGCCTGCTTGGCCAGTTGCATGGCGACCTTGCCGCCCATGGAGTGACCGACCAGAGATACCTGATCCAGTGCCAGGGCATCGAGCAGGGCGAGCACGTCGGCAGCCTGCTGGGGATAGCTCATCTCGTCGCTGTGGAACGAGGCGCCGTGGTTGCGCAGATCCACGCTGATGACGCGATAGTGTTCGCTCAGGGCGCGTGCCAGCAGCCCCAGGTTGTCCAGGCTGCCGAACAGGCCGTGGATCAGCACAACGGCCGGGCCCTGGCCCTGTTCCTTGAAGTTCAATAATGGGTTTTGTTGCAAAATGACACCTTGTCGGTCGTGGGCTTTTTTGCCTGATTTTTAACACACTGAAAGAAAAGGATTTCATTCCTTGAGGGTCATTTTTTTGTGGTTTTTTTTCAAAAAAATGACGCCGGATGCGCTATCAGTGCGGAGGATCACACACTTGGCCCCGTATTATGCCGTATTCTCGATGAGATTCATGCACATCTGCCAGCCCTTGGCTTGGGCTGCCGGGTTTGCCTATGTATAATCGCCGCATCCGAATTTCGACGAGTCCAGCGCATCCCTATGAAAACCATCGAGCTTGATGACGATCTCTACTTCTATATCGCCAGCCAGACCCGGCACATTGGTGAGAGTGCCTCCGATATCCTGCGCCGTCTGCTGGAACAGCCCACGGACATAACAGTGCCGGTTGCCGAGCCTGTGGACCTCCCCCAGCCGAGCGTCGCCACCGATGCCATGGGGCTGCAGGCCCTGCTCGACTCTGGCGAGCTGCAAAAAGAAGAGAAGTCCATCAACCGCTTCATGCAGGTGCTCAGTACCCTCTATCGGGATAATCCGGTCGGGTTTACCCAGGCCACCGAAATCAAGGGGCGCAAGCGCGTCTATTTCTCGCGGGATCCCGAGGCACTGCGTGCCAGCGGCAGCACCACCAAGCCCAAGCCTGTGCCGGATACCCCGTTCTGGGTGATCAGCAATACCAATACCAGTCGCAAGCAGAACATGGTGGCCCAGATGATGGCCAGCATGGGCTACGACGAGGCGCTGATTGCCCAGGTAAGCAGCGCGATTTAACGGTTCATCAAGTTCAGGCCTTGCCCGGCAAGGCCGCCATCAAGCAAGGATAACGCCATGGCTCAGCATTCCCACGCCGGTCAGCCGGCTCGTTTAAGTGACCTGACCAACATTCCCCGTCTAGTCAGTGCCTACTACCTCAACAAGCCTGACATGAGCCGCCCCGAGCAGCGGGTGGCCTTCGGCACCTCTGGCCACCGTGGCAGTGCCTTGCACAATGCCTTTACCGAATCTCACATCCTGGCGGTAACCCAGGCGCTGGTGGAGTATCGCCAGCAGGCCGGCATCACGGGCCCGCTGTTTGTCGGCATAGATACCCATGCCCTGTCTGAATCCGCCTTTGCCAGCGCAGTCGAAGTGCTGGCGGCCAACGGCGTCGAGACTCGCATTCAGGCTGGTATGGGCTTCACGCCGACGCCGGTCATCTCTCACGCCATCCTGCGCCACAACGCTTGTAAACCCGCTGCGCGCGCTGACGGTGTGGTGATCACCCCGTCCCACAATCCGCCGGAAGATGGCGGCTTCAAGTACAACCCGCCCCACGGTGGCCCCGCCGAAGGGGAGATCACCAAGTGGGTGGAAGACAGGGCCAACGCCATTCTGGAAGCGGGTCTGGCCGGCGTGAAACGGATGCCGTTTAGCGATGCCCTCAAGAGCCCCTTCGTGGTTGAGCACGACTATGTCGCCCCCTATGTGGACGACCTGAAAAACGTGCTGGATCTGGATGCCATCAGAGAGGCCGGTATCAAGATTGGTGTGGATCCGCTGGGCGGCTCAGGCGTCGCCTACTGGGACGTCATCGCCAAGACCTATGGTCTGAACATCGAGGTGGTCAACTATCGTGTCGACCCAACCTTCTCCTTCATGACCCTGGATAAAGACGGCAAGATCCGGATGGATTGCTCCAGCCCGTTTGCCATGGCGGGCCTGATTGCCCTCAAGGACAAGTTCGACATCGCCCTTGGCAACGACCCTGACTACGACCGTCACGGCATCGTCACCAAGGTGGGTCTGATGAACCCGAACCACTATCTGGCGGTGGCGATCCAGTATCTGTTTACCCATCGCACCGGCTGGCCCAAAGCGGCTGCCGTCGGCAAGACGCTCGTCTCCTCTTCGATGATCGACCGGGTTGCCGGCGAGATTGGCCGTACCCTGAAAGAGGTGCCGGTCGGCTTCAAGTGGTTCGTGGATGGCCTCTACAGCGGCGAGTTTGGTTTTGGTGGTGAGGAGAGCGCAGGCGCCTCCTTCCTGCGTAAAGACGGCACCGTCTGGACCACCGACAAGGATGGCTTCATTCTGGCGCTGCTGGCGGCCGAAATTCTGGCTGTCACCGGCAAGGATCCTCAGGCCCACTATGATGCGCTGGAAGCCAAGTTTGGCCGCTCCAGCTACCGCCGTATCGACGCCCCTGCCAACAGCGCCCAGAAAGCGGTGCTCTCCAAGCTGGATCCTGCACTGGTCGAAGCCTCTACCCTGGCCGGTGAGCCCATCATTGCCAAGCTGACCCGCGCGCCGGGCAACGATGCCGCCATCGGTGGCCTCAAGGTGGTGACCGAGAACGGCTGGTTCGCGGCGCGTCCCTCCGGTACCGAGTCCATCTACAAGATCTACATGGAGAGCTTCAAGGGCGAGGCACACCTGGATCTGATCCAGCAAGAAGCCCAGCAGATTGTCTCTGCTGCGCTGGCCAAGGCAGGCGTCTGACCCATACCGTTGGCGGGCTGAATTGAACATCGGATAGATAGCAAGAGGAGCCACAGCGGCTCCTCTTTTTTATGGTTCTTTTTCTCGGTTCAGGGTTTCCCTGCTCGGACTCAGGCCTTGTCATCTGTGATCGCCGCCCTGCGGGCTTGCCAGCGCTTGAAGAAGGAGCGCGCCGGCAGCTTCATCAGAAACAGGGAGAGCAGGATCACCCCTATGCCGAGCCACTGCCGGCCATCCAGGGTTTCACCGACCATCAGCACACCCAGGGAGACCGCCACCATGGGGTTTGTGAGGGCCAGCATGCCCATTACCTCGGGGCCATGACGCTTGAGCCCCCACAACCAGGCCCAGTAGGCCAGTGCCGTGTTGAGCAAAATGAGCCAGACAAGCCCGGGTGCTGCAGCTGATTGGGGCAGTGGTATGGGACCGGCCAGCCACCAGGCGAGCGGGATCAGCATCAGGCCGCCGAGCAGCAGTTGCCAGGCGGTGAGGGCCAGCAGATCGCTCACCGGCCAGCGCTGCATCCAGCGGCTGGATTGGCCGATCAGCAGGGTTGCCAGCAGGGCGCATGTCACGCCTATGGGATCCAGATTGGCGGAGGGATTGAGCAGCAGCAAGACACCGGCGAGCCCCATCAGCCCCAGCAGCAACCACTTCAGGGTTGGCCGCGTGCCATCCTGCAACCAGGCCAGCAGCATGAGAACCAGCGGCAGTGTGGCCCCGAGCGTGCCTGCCACTGCCCCCGGTAGCCGGAAGGCGGCTACAAACAGCAGGGCAAAGAAGGCGGCTATGTTGCAAAACGCCAGCAGGAACTGCTTGCCCCAGGGCAGGGGCGGTAGACGCGGATGCAGCAACAACAGGAGCAGCCCGGCCGGCAGCGCCCGCCACACGGCCACCCAGTAGGGGGAGTAGTCAGTCAGGTAGAGGCTGACGACGGCATAGGTACTGCCCCATAGCAGGGGGGCCAGCAAGGCAATCAGCAGTGGCATGGCTTATCTCTTTATAAAGTATCTTTTTGTGAAGATAACTTAGTCTCAAATTGGTTTACTATCAAGTATCTCGATAAAAAGATAAGTGACCAAGATGGACAGCGATCATGTAGATATGCTGCTGGCCCAGTGGGCCCGGCAAAGACCGGATCTCGACTGCTCTCCCATGGGGGTGCTGGGTCGGGTGGCGCGGATGGCGGCGATCGCCGGCCGCGAGGTGAGCGAAGAGCTCAAGACGTGCGGCCTGCTGGGCAGCGACTTCGATATTCTGGCGACCCTGCGCCGGGCCGGTGAACCGCTGACGCCGACCGCGCTCTATCAGGCTGCCATGTTGAGCTCCGGGGCCATGACGGCACGGCTCGACAAGCTGGCAGAGCGTGGCCTGATCGAGCGACAGGCGGCGCCGAGCGACAGGCGCAGCCTGCTGGTCTGCCTGACTGCGTCTGGGCGCGAACTGGTCGATCGGGCCGTCGAGCGGCATGTGGCGAACGAGCGGCGTTTGCTGGCGCCACTGACCGAGGCTGAACAGGCTCAGTTGGCTGCCCTGCTCAAACGCTGGTTGCTGGAAAACGAATAATAAAAACGGGCCCGCGGGGCTAATGCCGATCAGTTAAGGATCCATTGACCGATCCTGCTGATGTGTAAAAATCCGAAACCTGTTGATTTGGTTTC
>NZ_JAPDBE010000040.1:0-45869 GCF_027705025.1 Aeromonas sp. D3
CGCAGGTTGTTGATACGACCACCGTGCTCGGCGTAATCGCCGTGGGAGAAGTTCAGGCGCATGACGTTCATGCCGGCATCCAGCATTTTAGCCAGCATTTCTTTGGATTCGGTCTTGGGACCTATGGTGCAGACGATTTTGGTCTTTTTCATGTCAGTCTTCATGGTTAAGGAGTTTCCGCCGTGCAATATACACCAGTTTTTGGATACTTTTTATGATCCAGAAACAACGTTTTGACCAGATAACGTTTTCTTTTCAGGGATAACGTTTTCCTCCCGGTTACTTTTTAGGGCATAAATTAACTGGTTTTCGCAGATCTGGCATAAATGTTGCCATATGTGTCTCGGCGCCGGTTAGCCTCGTCAGATGTTGTAAAATGACGATCCTTCCCTGTCATCAAGCCGTCATCAGTCTCGACAAGAATAGACCCGGTTACTGAACATGAGAGCCGCAATATGGCGCCCTATCTGCTGATACTCTCCCTCGCCCTGCTCGGGATGCAGGCACTGCCCGCCAGCTGCTGGCCGGATGATCCAGCGCCTCTGGAGGGGGCCGTCAGCGCCCTTGAGCTTGCCGAATTGCACCAGATGCTGGCGGCCAGTGAACCCTTTCTCTCCCGCCCAGCCTGGCAAGAGCTGCGTCAGGCCAGTCTGCTTGGCTGGCATCCACAATCCCGCTGAAAAGCGTGTGATGAGCAAGAAAAGGGAGGCCAAGCCTCCCTTTTCTTGTCTTATTGCTGCTTGTTCAACCGGGTGTCACTCAGTTGATCTTGCCCATCTCGATGGCGAAGCTGGTGGCCAGCTGGGCAAACTTGAGGGCATGGCCGGCCGAGGCATCGGAGTTTTGCAGGGTATCCTGCGCCGTGTGGATCTTGGGGTTGTAGTCGTTGAAGCGTGACTCGAACGGCATGGCGGCGGGATAGCCCTGATTGTGCCAAGAGGCGTGATCCGAGCAACCGTAGCCGCAGCTGTCATAGCCATAGCTTATTTGCGGCAGGTAGGCGTCAAGCAACTGGGTGAGATAGCCGGTCAGTCCCTGGTCCGTGTAGTCGGTCATGAAGACGATATCCTCAACCGAGCCCTGATAGTTGGTCATGTCCAGCTGCAGTGCGGCCAGTACCCTGGTGTTGGCCGCCTTGTAGCGGGTCGCTATGTCCTTGGATCCGCGCAAGCCCACCTCTTCTGCCGCATAACCGATAAATTGCAGGGTGCGCTCCGGCTGGCGGCCCTGCTCGGCGATGACCCTCAGTACTTCGGTCAGGGTGGCGATGCCGGAAGCATCATCGTCGGCGCCCGGGGCCAGGGTGCGGCTGTTGGGAGCCGAGCCTGCGGTGGAGTCGAGGTGGCCGCCGAGCACCACGACTTCGTCAGGATAGCGGCTGCCCTTGAGGGTCAGCACCACGGATTGCTGCGGATAGCCGCTGTGTTTGACCCGGCTGACGCTGGCCCAGGGCAGGGCACTGCCGAGGCTCTGCCACTGGCTGGCGACCCAGTCGGCGGATTGCACCCCGGTTGTGGTGGTGTAGTAGCGGTTGCGCCAGCTGGAGAGCTTGCTGATGGTGCCCACTATGTTGCCCTGATCCAGATAGGGCAGCAGCCGGTTGACACTGGCACCCTGAGTCAGCGGCGGCGGGCTGAACAGGTTCTGGCTGAGGGGTTGGGCCATGCTCTGCAGCGCATCTGCCAACGTGCTGTGAACCACATAGCCGCCACAGCGTTGGTGGCCTTCATGCATCAGGTGGGAGAGGGTACCCAGCTCGCTCGCCTCTATCTGGGCCAGCTGGATGGGGGCGCCGCTGGCGCTGAACAGGGGGGCCAGCTTGGCCTTGACCTGCCTGAGTTCGACGCCGCTATCGGCACCGACCGTGATCCAGACGGGTTCAGCGGCCTGCACGGCGAGGGGCAGCAGGGGGAGCAAGAGGGCGGTCATAAAGGGTTTCATGTCGGATCCTTCCGGGTATTGTCACAGGTGACTAGCATGGGTGGGTGTCATAAGACGACCACCCCAGTCTAGCCAAGGGGGCGTTCACCGGATCTGCCCATCTGGTATGTGGGCTCCCCCGTCCGGTGGGGGCCGCTGCACAATCTGCTGTTTACCATCGGGCTTGTCCCGAGCTGGCCGGAGCTTTGTGCTGACAAGGAGGCGGGTGGCAGTGTGGTTGCAAGGTGGTACCCAAGGTGCCCCGGCTGGGGGGCTGACGAAGGGAGCCAAACTGTGCCATGGCGCTGAGGTGCATTCGGGATTGCCGATATGACTCATCAGCCATCGTCAGCACGATTCAGTCACGGATGGACTGCGGGATAAACGAAAGGGGCCATGGGCCCCTCTCTTGTCTGGTGGTGACGAGCTTATGCAGGGGCGCCAGTGGTTTCCGCCAGCATGCCGAGCGCTATCTCCCGCTCCCCCATGATCACCTTGTCTGCCCCCTGCCGGGTGAGGAAGTGAACCTCGTCATCGCTGTGGGCACGGGCTATGACCCGGATGGCCGGATTGATCAGTCTGGCCTGGGCGATGGCCTCGCCGGCCTCGAAGCTGTTGGGGATGGCTACCAGCAGCCAGCTGGCGTCGGCGATGGCGGCGCGACACAGCACCTCATCGTTCGCCACGTTGCCATTGATATGTGGGATCCCGGCCTGGTGCAGGCTCTCCAGCCGGTGCGGATCCTGTTCTATCACCACCAGCTGCCGCCCGGCGGCTTGCAGCCCTTCCACCAGCAGGCGGCCGACCCGGCCAAAGCCCACCAGCACAGTGTGCTCCTTCATCTCGACGGCCGGACACTTGCACTCGGCCAGTGCCCGGGTGTTGTCGGCATCAGGGTGCTTCTCCAGGTAGCGCTCGACGGCGTTGAACACCAGGGGGTTGAGCATGATGGAGAGGCTGGCACCCACCAGGATCAGATCCCGGGCCGCTTCCGGCACCAGCTTGAGCACGATGGCGAGCCCTATCAGGATGAAGGAGAACTCGCCGATCTGGGCCAGGCTGGCGGAGATGGTGAGCGCTGTGCGCTGGCTGTAGCGAAACAGCCGCACTATGGCGTAGGCCGCCACCGACTTGCCGAACATGATGATGAACAGGGTGGCCAGCACCGCCAGCGGATCCGTCAGCAGCACAGCGGGATTGAACAGCATGCCCACAGAGACGAAGAAGAGCACGGCAAAGGCATCCTGCAACGGCAGCGTGTTGTTGGCGGCGCGATGGCTCAGCTCGGAGCTGTTCATGACGATACCTGCGAAGAAGGCGCCGAGGGCGAAGGAGACGCCGAACAGCTTGACCGCCCCGAAGGCGATGCCAAGGGAGCCGGTCAGTACCGCCAGCGTGAACAGCTCGCGGGAGCCAGTGCTGGCGGTGTGAGCCAGCAACCAGGGAATGAAGCGGCTGCCCACCACCATCATCAGCGCCACGAACAGGGCGACCTTGCCGAGGGTCCAGCCCAGATCCAGCGCTATGCTCTGCCAGCTCATGCTCTGATCGCCGTGCTGGATATTGGCGAGTATGGGCAGCATCACCAGCGCCAGCACCATCACCAGATCCTCGACGATGAGCCAGCCGATGGCGATGCGCCCCTGCAGGGTCTCCAGATTCTGGCGGCTCTCCAGCGCCCGCAGCAGCACCACTGTACTGGCGGTGGAGAGGGCGAGGCCGAACATCAGGCCGGCGGTGAGATCCCATCCCAGCAGGGAGGAGAGCCCCATGCCGAGCAAGGTGGCGACCGCTATCTGGACTATGGCCCCCGGGATGGCAATCTTCTTCACCGACATCAGGTCGCTGAAGGAGAAGTGCAGGCCGACCCCGAACATCAGCAATATGACCCCCAGCTCCGCCAGCTCGGGCACCAGCGCCATGTCGGCCACATAACCCGGTGTGAAGGGGCCCGAGATCACCCCGGCCGCCAGATATCCCACCATGGGGGAGATCTTGAGACGATGGGCAAGCATGCCGAGTACGTAGGCGAGCACGAAGCCGCCCACCAGAGTCGTGATAAGGGGAAGGGAGTGGTCCATGTCGTCACCTCGCTAATGGCAGTCAGGGGGCTACCAGATCACCGCAGGGGATGAAGAGGGCAGCTGTCAATGAGCAGGGGGCGAAAGAGACAGATGTTGGCCGCAGCGAACACTGGATATTGGGGACAACAGTTGTCGTTTCTGTTGAAAAATAATACAAATTTTTCCTAAAAGCAATATTTATCCACATTTTGACGCTTGTTTGCGATTAAAGGTGCATAAGTGTTGAAATGTAGGGGGAGAAGAGACAGTTTTATCCATTTCGTTGGCAGGAATAATTCATCGTTGATGATTTTTACTGTATGAGTGGGTGCCAGCACGCCACAAGCACCAAGGCGACCCTGAGGTCGCCTTGGTGAAGAGATGCTGGCACTCATTCGCCCTTGGCAATGCCCTCGCGTCTCGGATCGGCGGCGCCGAACCAGCCGCCGGCATTGCGCTCGACCCCTTGCAGACCCGAGGTCTGCTCGCTCAGTACCACTTCGTGGCCTCTGGCCTTCAGTTCCTCGGCCACTGACATGGGCGTACGTCCCGCCTCCAGCTCGGTGGGGCCGTTGCGGCTGCCGAAGTTGGGCAGGTTGATGGCCTGCTGCAGGTTCAGCCCCCAATCCTGGGTGCCGAGCAGCGTCTTGCCCACGTAGTTGATGATGGCGGAGCCCCCCGGCGAGCCCAGTGTCATGGTCAGCTCGCCGCTTGGCTTGTCAAACACCAGCAGGGGGGACATGGAGGAGCGTGGCCGTTTGCCAGGCTCGACCCGGTTCGCCACCGGCAGACCGGCGGCATCCACCGAGGTGAAGGAAAAATCGGTGAGCTGGTTGTTGAGCAGGTAGCCGTTGACCATCAGCCGCGAACCGAAGCCATCCTCGATGGAACTGGTCATGGAGACCGCCATGCCCGCCTTGTCGACGATGGAGACATGGCTGGTGGAGGGGAGCTCGGGGGTCGCATCCTTGCCGCGAGCCAGTGCCAGCGGCGGCGTACCGGGCTGGGCGATCCCCATGGAGCGCTCGCCGACAAGCTTGTTCCGCTCGGCCAGATAGCCCTTGTCCAGCAGCCCCTTCACCGACACGCTGACAAAATCGCTGTCTGCCACATACTGGTTGCGATCGGCGAAGGCGAGCCGCGCCGCCTCGCTGTAGAGATGGATGGCATCGCTTGATGCGGCAAGCTGACCTTCTGGCGTCGTCACAGGTTTGAGGGCCGCCATGTTGCGGCTCTCCAGCATGCCGAAGATCTGTCCCAGGGCTATGGTGCCGGAGGAGGGGGTCGGGAAGCCGCAGATCTGGCTCTGACGGTAGTCAAAGCAGAGGCCGTTGCGCAGTTTGGCGCGATAGCTGGCCAGATCGGCCGCCGCCAGCACACCGGGATTGGTGGGATGCTGACGCACCTTGGCCACCATGGCCTCGGCCAGCGGCCCCTGATAGAAGGCATCCGCCCCCTGTGTGGCCAGGGTCTTCAGCACCCGGGCCAGTGCCGGGTTGGTAAGCGTGCTGCCGGCAGGCCTTGGTGTGCCGTCGGGCAGATAGAAGTAGGCGCGGGCATCCGGGTCTTTGGCGAGATAGGGGTCTTTTGCCAGCAGGGTGGCGAGGCGCGGGCTGATGACAAACCCCTGCTCTGCGAGGGTGATGGCGGGCTCGAACAGCGCAGCCCAGGGCAGCTTGCCATAGCGCTGATGGGCCAGCGCCAGCGCCCGCACAGTGCCAGGCGCGCCGACCGAGCGACCGCCCACCACGCCGTCATAGAAGGCCATGGGCTTGCCATCCTTCATGAACAGCTGATCCGTGGCGGCGGCGGGCGCGGTCTCGCGACCATCCACAGCCGCGACCTTGCTGCCATCCCACACCAGCAGCAGGGAGCCGCCACCGATACCGGAGGATTGCGGCTCCACCAGGGTCAGTACCAGTTGCACGGCGATGGCGGCATCGACGGCGCTGCCGCCCGCCCGGATGATCTGGTAGCCCGCATCCACTGCCAGCGGGTTGGCCGCAGCCACCATGAAGCCATGGCCCTGCCAGCCCTGTTTGTCTGTCCAGCCGCTTGCCGCTTCCGGGGCGATCAGGGTCTGGGGGGGCGGGGCATAGTGAAAGCCCTTGTCACTGGCACAACCGGCCAGGAGGGCGAAGGCAACGGCCAGCCCTGCGGGTTTGAGCAACATGACACTCTCCTTGTCTGTTTTATGAGCGCGAAGGACGACTATGTCACGATTGGCACTGGTTGCTCAAGTTGTTGAACCAGATCAATACCTTACTCATTTATCAATAAAGGTCATGTGCCGCAGACACAAAAAAACCGCCACTCGGGCGGTTTGTGCAATGCAAGCAGGCGTTGATCAGATGGACTGCTCTTCGCCACCCAGGGCGGCAAACAGTGCCGGGATGAACTGGGCCAGCTCGGCGGTCACCAGGGCGAAGTCCGCATCCAGACGGGCGGCGGGATCTTCGCTGGTCACGTCGTCGTTCTGCTCGCGCAGCTCTTCGCTGAATTTCAGGCGCTTGATGGAGAGGTCGTCCCCCAGCACGAAGCTCAGGGTCTCGCCCCAGTTAAGAGCCAGCTTGGTCACCAGCTTGTCGTTGGCCAGGTGGTTCTTTATCTCGTCGGTCATCAGATCCTGCTGCTTGCAGCGGATGATGCCGCCGTGCTCCATGGCACTGCGCAGCTCGGCTTCGTCTTCCAGTGCGAAGGTGGCGGGCAGGTTACCCTCGCTCAGCCACTCTGTCATGGTGATCTCGGGCGGGTTCTTGAGCGCCACCGGCACCACCGGCAGGGTGCCTATGCTCTTGCGCAGCAGGGCCAGCAGATCGTCCGCCTTCTTGGCGGAGCCTGCATCCACCACCATCAGATTGTCGGCCGGGTTGATCCAGGCGAAGGTCTGGCTGGTACGACTGAAGGCACGAGGCAGCAGGGTGTGGAGTATCTCCTCCTTCAGCGCTTCCTTCTCTTTCTTCTTGAGGGCGCGGCCCTGCTCGAATTCGATCGCTTCTACCTTCTCCGCCAGCATCTCCTTGATGACGGTACCCGGCAGCATCTTCTCTTCCTTGCGGGCACAGATGAGGATGTGTCCTGAGGCGGAGTGGGTCAGGGTCGAACCGAATTTGCCAAGGGGCTTGACCCAACCGAACCGGGACATGTCCTGACTGCCGCAAGGGGTGAAGGCACAGGCCTCGAGCTGGGTTTCCAGCTGATCCACTGTCAGGTCAAAGGGGCGGGTAAAGCGATAAATCTGCAGGTTTTTAAACCACATGGCGTCCTCGGTCTCATAGATTGTCCGGCGGGCATTGTACTAGAGAGGCGCTTTGTGATCAGCCAATCATTCTCGTAAAAAAAGGACGATCGAGTTCACAGGGAGTCATGTTCGTCCCCAACCCTGTCATCAAAGTCCCCTAGACTGCGGGTGTTCAGATTGTTAACAAGGATGCAAATATGTTGAGGCCGAGTCGGTCCGAGGACATGGAAGAGATCGTCGAAATCTGGTTGCTGGCCTCCCTGCAGGCCCACGATTTCGTCGATGCCTCCTGCTGGTGGCAGGCCCAGGAGGATCTGCGCACCCGCTATCTCGACCACGCCCGCATCTGGGTGTTCGAGGAGCGCGGCGAGCTGCTCGGCTTCATGGCACTGGTGGAGGATTACCTCGCTGCCCTGTTCGTGCGCCCTGACCGGCAGGGGCGTGGCGTGGGCCATGCCCTGCTGCAGGAGGCCAAGGCGCAGGGGGCCAGATTGCATGCGCGGGTGTTCGTGGAAAATGCGCAGGCGGTGCGCTTCTACCGCCGCCACGGTTTCGTGATCCAGGGGGAGGAGTCGGATCCCCTCACCGGTCATCCCCAGTACAAGATGTGTTGCGAGCCCGCCTGAATCTGACGCCACCGGCCTGTTTTGCTTGAAAAGAGAGGCTGGCATCCTCATCTTGTCTCCATCGGGTGCCGCTGGCACCTCTCCTGGATCCGAGTCGATTTCTCATGAAAATCCTGCATACCGCCGACTGGCACCTTGGTCATCAACTCCATGGCCATGAACGCCGCTTCGAACACGACAGCTTCCTCGACTGGTTGACCGATACCATCAAGCAGCGGCAGATCGATGCTCTGCTGGTGGCGGGCGATCTGTTTGATACCGCCAATCCCCCCGCCAGCGCCTGGCAGCAACTCTACCGTTTTCTGGCCAGGCTGCGGGCCGAGATGCCCCACCTCAACATGGTGCTGATCGGCGGCAACCACGACTCCCCCTCCAAGCTGGATGCCCCTCACGAACTGCTGCGCGCCTTCGACTTGCATCTGGTGGGCAGCATCAGCCGTGACAGTGAGGGCAAGCTTGAGACCGACCGCCTGCTGGTGCCGCTGCAAGACAGGGAAGGCAAGGTGGTCGCCTGGTGCGCCGCCGTCCCCTTCCTGCGCAGCAGTGACCTGAGGGTTGAACAGCTTGAAGAGGGGCAGGATCGGCTGATTGAGGGGGTACGGCGGGTCTATGAAGAGGTATTGACGCAAGGTCGCGCGCGCTGCAAACCCGATCAGGCACTGATCGCCATGGGCCACGCCTATCTGGCGGCAGGCCAGCTCTCCGAGCTTTCAGAGCGGCGGGTGCTCGGTGGCAACCAGCATGCCCTGCCTGCCAATATTTTTGCCAGCGCCGACTACACGGCGCTCGGTCACCTCCATCTGGCCCAGAGCCCGGCCGAGGGTGTTCACTACAGCGGCTCGCCACTGCCGCTCTCGCTGGCCGAGGCCAACTACAACCATCAGGTGCTGGAAGTGACGTTTGAGGGGGGCAAATTGGTGGGCATGGAGCGGATCCCTGTGCCCCGCGCGGTGGAGATGATCCGCCTGCCCGAGAGCGAACTGGAAGGGGCGATCAAGGCCATAGAGGCCTTGTCCCTGCCAGCGCTGCCCAGCGAGGCACAACCCTTCCTCGAAGTACGACTGCTGTTGCCCAGACCCGAGGCCCGCATCCGCGAACGCATCTTGGCGGCGCTAGCGGGCAAGCCGGTACGCCTGGCCCGTATCAGTACCCGCTATCTGGGCTCTGGTCAGGGGCTGGCCGATGGCCAGAACCAGCGCAGGCTGGATGAGCTCTCCCCCACTGAGGTGTTCAGGCTCTGCTATCAGCGCCAGTTTGACGGTGAACCCGAGGCCGAACTGGTCGCCTCGTTTGAAGAGATATTGCAACAGGTGAAGGAGTCCGGTGCATGAAGATCCTGTCCCTCAGCGGTGAGAACCTGGCCAGCCTGACCGGCTCTTTCACCATCGACTTTACCAAGGGGGCGCTCGGCGCCGCAGGGCTGTTTGCCATCACGGGCAACACGGGTGCCGGCAAGAGCACCTTGCTCGATGCCATCTGTCTGGCGCTGTACGACGAGATGCCGCGCTTTATCGCCAATCGCAAGCACGTGGCCGAGGTGGGCCGAGCGGATGACGAGGAGAAGCTCAAAGCCAACGACGTGCGGGGCATCCTCAGTCGCGGCCACGCCAGCGGCTGTGCCGAGGTACGGTTTCGCGGCTGCGATGGCCGCATCTGGCTGGCCCGCTGGGCGGTGCGCCGGGCGCGCAACCGTTCCGAGGGGCGTTTTCAGGCCCAGGAGCGCAGCCTGGCCGACGTGGCGTCGGGTCAGGTCTTCTCCGGCAGCAAGCGGGAGCTGCAGGATCGCATCGATGAACTGGTGGGGCTCTCCTGGGAGCAGTTCCGCCGCGCCGTGATCCTGCCCCAGGGGGAGTTCGCCGCGTTTCTCAAATCGAGCGCCGACGAGCGCTCCGCCCTGCTCGAACGGATGACGGGCACCGAGCTCTATTCCGCCATCTCCATCCAGACCCATGAACGGGCGCGGGAGGAGCAGCAAAAATTGGCCGCCATCGGGCAACGGCTCGGCGACGTGGCGCTGATGGACGAGGCGACCCGCGAGCAGTGGGTCGCCCAGCAGTTGGCGCTCTCCACCAGCCTCAAGCACGAGCAGCAGCAGCGCCAGCTGTTGCAGGACTTGCGGGACCTCAACGATCGCATCGCCGCCCAGTTGCTGGCCTGCGAGGAAGGACAGACGGCACTGGCCGCCGCAGAAGCGGCTCACGCCCAGGCGGCTCCCGAGCGGGAGGAGTTTGGCCGCGCCGAGCAGGCCCAGGTGGCCCGCGCCGATCACGATGAACTTGCTCGTCTCACCCTGGAAGTGCAGCAGCAGGAGCAGCTCATTGGCCAGCTGGGTCCCGAGCTCGAACAGGTCGAGCAGACCCAGCAGCAGGCCGCGCTGCGCGAGCAGCAACTGCTGGCCGACAAGATAGCCGCCGAGCGCGAATGGGGGGCGCTGCAACCCGAACTCAAGCGGGCCCAGGAGCTCGATACCCGCATCAGGGAGAAGAGCAGCCAGTTGCAGGAAGTTCAGCAGCAGGGGGCGCAGGCCCGCGCGCTACAAGTCGCCCTGCAACAGGAGTGGCAACAGCAGGCGAGCCGGGTGCAGGCGCTCGAGGTGCGGCGTCAGCAATGGGCGCTCTGGCTCGAGGAGCGCAAGGCGCTGGCACCCCTGGCACGCCAGTGGCAACCCCTGCTGGCAGCCATGCAGGATTGGGCCGAGGGACGGGATCAGCTGCAACATCTGCTGCAAAGCCGTGAGCACAAGAGCCATGCCCTGCGGGATCTCAACAGCCGGCTGGAGCAGGGACAGCAGGAGCGGGACTACTGGCAGCAGGAGCGCGCCCGGCTGCAACAGCAGCACGACCAGTTGCAGGCGCAGGAGTGGGATGGTCAGGTCGCCAAGGCGCAGGAGCAGCGTCAGACCCAGACCGAGCAGCTGGCACGGGTGCGCCAATTGCTGGAGCTGGCGGAGGCAGGCCGTAATCACAGCGAGCAACAGGAGCGCTTGTTGCAAGAGATGGCGCTGCTGGAGCAGCACCTCACCCGATTGGCCATCCAGCACGAGGAGCTGGTGCCTGCGCTGGAGCGACTCGGGCTTCAGCGTGACGAGGCGCGCCATGCGCTGGATCAGGCCCGTGCCGTCGCCAGCTTCGAGCAGTATCGTCACGTGCTCAGCGATGGTACGCCTTGCCCGCTGTGTGGCGCAGAGGTGCATCCCTATCGCCAGAGCCAGCCGCAGGTGGCCGGTATCCTCGCCCAGCTGGCCGAGCGTGCCCGCCAGCTGGAGCTGGAGTGGGAGCGACTCAATCATCAACATATTCAGGGAGAGAGCGAGCGCGTCGAGCTGACTCGTCAGCTGGTTGCCCGCCAGCAACACCAACCCGAGCTGGAGGCGAGAGCCGAACAGCTGACCCAGCGCTGGTTGCAGTGGGGTGGTGAGACCTTGTTGGGCCACGGGCTGCCTTTGCGGCAAAGCCCCGCGGAGTGGGCGGATCTGCTGGCGCATCTCTTGGCACAGGGGGAGGCGCTGGAGTTGGGTCTGGTGGCCGGACAGCGACAGTTGCAACAGGCCCAGCAAGGCCAGCAGATGCTGATGGGGCTGCGCAATCAGCTGACTCAGCTCACAACCCGCCATCAGCAGTTTGAACAGCAGTGGCAGGAGGCCGAGCGGCAGAAGATAGAGTGGGAGGCCGAGCTCAAAGCGCTGGCCGAGCAGGAAGTCACACTGCGCCAGCGCCTGGTTCAGGGTGAAAGCCGGCTCGATGAACAGATGGGGGCCGAACCCTGGCGTCAATGGCTCGGCAGCCGGCAGTGGCTCGAATGGCAGCAGACCTGCGAGGCCTATTTGCAGGGACAGCGCGAGTGGGAGCAGCTGGGCAGCGAACTTGCCAGCCTGACCCCGGCGCTCAGTGCGCAGGAGGCACGGGTACAGAGCCAGAATGAACAGCTGCACAAGCTGGAGCGCGACTACAAGGAGGCCGAGCAACAGCGCCAGGGACTGCTGGCCAGCCGCGAGGCGTGTCTTGAGGGGCGTGCCATCGCCGAGGTCGAGGGCGAGTGGCAGCAGCGACTTTCACGGGGTGCCAATCAACTCGAAGAGGCGGTGGGCGCACTGCGGGCCGCAAGGGAGCGGCAGACAGAGCTCAAGACACGGTTGACCCATCTTGAGCAGGACAAACAGGTGAGCAGTCGCCGCCGCCGCGAGGTACTGGGGCGCTGGGCTGCCCATGCCACCAGGCTCGGGATTGCCGAATATGATCTGCGACGATTGCTGGCCATCCATCCGGAGGAGCTCAAGGCCCGCCGCACAGCACTGCAAGGGCTGGATGATGCCCTGGCCGAGGCGCGTACCCGGCTGGCCGAACGCCAACGGGCGCTGGCGCTGGAGGAGGTGAAACGGGAGCGTTATCGCGAGCATCACGGCGAACTGACGGCGCTCTCCACCGAGGCCCTTGCCGAGCGCCTTGGTGCTTGCGAGTCCCATTGCCGCGAACTGGAGGAGCAGCTGTTCCAATGCAAGAGTACGCTGGCCCAGGCCGAGGCGGCGGCCCTCAAGGCGGGCTCCTTGCAAGAGGAGCTGAGTCGCCAGCAGGCAGTGACGGATCACTGGCTGCGGCTGTCCGAGCTTATCGGCTCCGCCAGCGGCGCCAAGCTGCGCACCTTCGCCCAGAGCCTCACTCTTGAGCGTCTGTTGCTGGAGGCCAATGCCCAGCTCGGCGAGTTGTCGCCGCGTTATCGACTGGAGCGGGTACCCGGCACGGATCTGGCGCTGCAGGTGGTGGATCTCGACATGGGGGACGAGGTGCGCTCTGTGGACTCCCTCTCCGGCGGCGAGAGCTTCCTGGTGTCGCTGGCGCTGGCGCTGGCCCTCTCCAGCCTATCGTCGCGCCAAACCCAGGTCGAGTCGCTGTATATCGACGAGGGCTTCGGCACCCTGGATCCGGACAGCCTGGATCTGGCGCTGTCCAGTCTGGACTCGTTGCAGGCGGCCGGCCGCCAGATCGGCGTCATCTCCCACGTACAGACCCTGGTGGAGCGGATCGGTGTGCAAATTCGGGTCGAGGCCCTCGGCGGTGGTGAGAGTCGGGTGGTGTTGCCCTGATGGTGGCGCTTCAGCCATGGCAAAAGGCCCCTGTCAAAGGGGCCTTTTTGTTGGCGTGTTCAAGGCGGGTGCTTATTTCCGCTCGGGCAACATATTGGTCAAGGTGTTGTCCTTGAGCACATGGTGGTGATAGATGGCTGCCGCCGCATGCAGGGCGATCAGCGCATAGCCTATGTTGGCCAGCGTTTCGTGCAGATCCTTTATCGTCCCCTTCAGAGCATCATCCGGCGCAAGCAGGGCGGGCAGCTCACATCCGAAGAAGGGGATGGGCTTGCCGCCTGCGCTGAGGAGCAACCAACCCAGCAGCGGAGCAAGGATGAGAAAGCCATACAGTGCCAGGTGGGCGAGGTGACCCAGTGTTCGCATCAGGGGTGACAGGGTGGGCACTATGCGGGGTGACGGGCTGCTAAAGCGCACCAGCAGCCGTACGACGACCAGCGCCAGAATCAACAAGCCCACCATGAAGTGCCACTCCTTCATCAGGTCACGGCCGGCCGAGCCCTTGGGGAAAATATCCCTGAACTCCATCAATGCGTAGACGGCCATCATCAATAGCAGGGTCAACCAGTGCAGCCCGATACTCAGGCTGCCATAACGCTGTTCGGTATTTTTCAACATGCTCGTGTCCTTCTCGGGGCGCTCATTGCATCACGTTTTATCTCGTTGGGCGGGCTTGGGATGGCCGGACCTTGGTGTGTCCCTTTCCATGTTACGAGGCTTGTCCGGGCAAACATTGATCCAGATAACCTTTTAACAATGAATGCTCATCCCGCTGGCTGTGGTTGCACCTTTCATCACGGAGCTATGCTTCTGATAACCCTGCCCGCTATGGCAGTGATGACGAGGGTTTGATCCATGAAACATGTCGGCTTGGGTAAGGGTCTCCTGTTCATGTTGTGCGCCCTTGTGGCCGGGGGGATGGGGAGCAGCAATGGCCACCTCTCTGCGGCCGAGTCTGAACATCCAACGCGCTTTTCTGCCTATCTCGGCCTGTTGCCAGGGCTCATCGACTCCGATGGTAGCGGCCCCTTCGTCAATCTGGTCAAGGCTATCGCCGATCTGGACGATGGGGTCGAGGTGAGCGTGATGGTCTATCCCATGTCGCGGGCAACCCGCAGTGTGGTAGTGGGGGAAGCGGACTTCAATCTGCCCGCGTTGCGCAATCCCTATATCGATGAATCCATGCTCCCCTATCGTTTCAGTTCTGTGACCTTTGGCAAGGTCACCCATGTGCTTTACAGCAACAGCACAGCTCCGATTACGCCTGCCATGGTACTCGGTTATGAGTACACCAAGCGCGATCTGCTCATCGAGGGGGTGAGCGACTTCTGGCCCTTCTCGGTCAAACGTTCCCTCTCAATCGAGCAGTCCCTTGGCAAACTGAGCAGGGGCCGTATCGACGCCTTTCTCTGGGCGCAGGAGGAGGCCGATTTTGCATTGAGGAAGATGGGGCTGACCAATATCCACCGTGTCTATTTCGGCGAGTTCGACGATGTGTTTATTATCCCGAAAGGAGAGAAGGGGGATAGGGTGGACCGCTTCCTGACACAGTCCATCGGCAAGCTCAAGGCCTCCGGTCAGCTGGACAAGATCTACTCTGCCATCCACGGTCCCTATCAGGAGTGGCAACCGGGAGAGAACACTGCGACCAAGGTGGTCCGAGAGGCTCAATAAGCGGATTTACCCAGCCTGCGGACTCACTTACTGTTGAGCGAAATATTGGTAAGGGAAATACCTTGAACATATCCGAGTCAGCGATATTGAGCGAACTGCAGCAGATCCTGTTTCGATCCTTTGATGTGATCCCGATACCGATCCTCATTTCAGAGGCGGTCTGTGGTGACACTCTTGGCACAATACCAACAACCCTGTCGAACATTCCCATCCGGCATCACAGGTTCGTGAATCAGGCCTTCTCTGCACAGCTGGGTTACACCCTGGCCGAGTTGCCGGATATGACAGCCTGGTTTGCGACTGTCTATCACGATGAGCAGACCAGAACTCAAGCCATCCAGGACTGGAATCAGGTTGTCATGACCAGTCTGGCCAACGGCTCTGCCGTGGCGGAGATGTCTACCCGGATTTACTGTAAGAATGGCCAGCATCGCTGGTTTACCATCACAGCCCAATTGACGGCCGATGCCATGCCCGGCTGGCACATAGTGACGTTTCGCGACATTCACGATCTGCACAGCATGATAGAGGAGGTCAGTCGCCTCTCCTGTACCGATCCACTGACAGAACTCAGCAACCGGCGCGGAGCCGAGCAGCAGCTGCAGGCGCACTGGCTGCAGGGGCGACCTTTGTCAGTGGTTCTGTGCGATGTTGATCACTTCAAGCAGGTCAACGATCGATACGGTCATCCCGCCGGGGACGCGGCCTTGTGTGGGGTTGCCCGCATCATGGAGGAGCAGTTACAGGGAAAGGAGTGTCTGGCGCGCTGGGGAGGGGAGGAGTTCCTGCTGATCCTGCCGGGAGCGGATGCCTCCCGGGCGGTCTCCCTTGCCGAGCAACTGCGACAGCTGTTGTCTGCCAGTCAGATAAATTGGCACCATCACAATTTCTCACTGACGATGAGTTTTGGCTGCGCCACGCTGACGACGGGGCAAAGCCTCGACAACCTGTTGCTGGTGGCGGACAGGGCGCTGTATCAGGCGAAGGCGCAAGGGCGAAACCGGGTGTTGTTTGGCAAGGAGTAGTCGGTATTCACTGCCATTTTTTCATAAAAAAACCGAAGCACATGGCTTCGGTTTTTCGTTGCAGCAACTGGCTTGAGCCAGCCGTGCATTATTTTTTGATGCGGATCACCGGGGTCTCGCCCACAGTCACAGCACCTGTCATCTTGATCAGCTCTTTGATCTCATCCATGTTGGAGATGACAACCGGCGTCAGGGTAGACTTGGCTTTCGCTTCCAGAATGGCCAGATCGAACTCGATGATGGTGTCGCCGCGCTTGACCTTTTGACCTTCCTGAGCGATGCGGGTGAAGCCTTCGCCTTTCAGTTCAACGGTATCGATACCGAAGTGAACGAACAGCTCGATACCAGAGTCGGATTCCAGCGAGAACGCGTGGTTGGTCTCGAAGATCTTGCCGATGGTACCATCGCACGGTGCAACCATCTTGTTGCCAGCCGGCTTGATGGCGATACCGTCGCCGACGATCTTCTCGGCGAAGACAACGTCAGGCACATCTTCGATCGGTACGATTTCACCTGACAGCGGGGCAAAAATTTCGATGCCACCTGTATCAGAGCTATCGTCGGAAACCAGTTTCTTCAGTTTATCAAACAGACCCATAGTAAAAGCTCCTAGAGATGATTGTCGCTGTTTGCAGCCGATCTTAGCAGACTGCCTTCTGCTTAATAAAGTTATCTACACAGGCTTCGATTTCGGCGGCAGTTGCGTAGCTCAGTGCCTGGTCAGCCATTGCCTTCACATCTTCGAAGTTGGTGTTGCGGATAAGCTTCTTGATACGAGGTACAGAGATGGCACTCATGGAGAACTCATCCAGACCCATACCCAGCAGCAGCAGTGTGGCGCGTTCGTCACCAGCCAGCTCACCACACATACCGGTCCACTTGCCATTGTCATGGGAAGCGTCGATAACCATCTTGATCAGGGTCAGGACGGAGGGTGACAGCGGGTTGTACATGGCGGAGATCATCTCGTTACCACGGTCGACGGCCAGGGTGTACTGGGTCAGGTCGTTGGTACCGATACTGAAGAAATCCACTTCTTTAGCCAAATGATGAGCCATCACGGCAGCAGCCGGGGTCTCGATCATGATACCCACTTCGATGGATTCATCAAAGGCTTTGCCTTCGGTGCGCAGTTCGGCTTTCAGCTTCTCTACGGTGGCCTTGAGGCTGCGGAACTCTTCGACTGAGATGATCATCGGGAACATGATGCGCAGTTTGCCAAAGGCAGACGCACGCAGTATGGCCCGCAGCTGGGCATGCATGATGTCTTCGCGATCGAAGAAAATACGCACGGCACGCCAGCCCAGGAAGGGGTTCATCTCTTTCGGGAAATTCATGTACGGCAGTTCTTTGTCGCCACCAATGTCCATGGTACGGACAATGATCGGCTGATCCGGCATGGCCTCTGCCACTTCTTTGTAGGCCTTGAACTGCTCGTCTTCGGTCGGCAGCGCATCGCGATCCATGAACAGGAACTCGGTACGGTACAGACCCACGCCTTCGGCGCCATTGCGGATGGCACCTTCGGTATCCTTGACGGTACCTATGTTGGCGCAGACTTCGACCTGGTGACCATCCAGGGTGATGGCAGGCAGGTCTTTCAGCTTGGCCAGCTCATCTTTTTCAGCCTGGAACTGGGCCTGGAATTGCTTGGCTTCGTTCAGCTGCTCGGCGGTCGGGTTGATGATGATCTGGTTGTTGATCGCATCCAGTATCAGCATCTCGCCATTGTTGACGCGCTCTGTGATGTCGTTGGTGCCCACTATGGCCGGCAGCTCAAGGGAGCGCGCCATGATGGAGGTGTGAGAGGTACGGCCACCGATATCGGTAACGAAACCCAACACATATTTCAGGTTGATCTGGGCAGTTTCGGACGGAGTCAGGTCTTTGGCGACCAGGATGACCTCTTCGTCTATGGTGCTCAGATTGACAACGGCGATGCCCAGCACGTTCTTCACCAGACGGGTTCCGATGTCACGGAAGTCGGTGGCGCGCTCGCGCAGGTAGGGATCGTCCAGATCGGCCATCATCTTGGCGTATTGCTCGATGACCTCGTAGACGGCCTTATCAGCGGTGGCCTTGTTGTCTTTGATGAAGGATCTGATATCCCCTTCCAGCTCCTCATCTTCGAGCAGCATGATGTGGCCTTCGAAGATGGCCTCTTTTTCCTCACCGAAGGTGCGACCAGCCATGGCTTTGATGGCTTCCAGCTGTGCAGCTGACTTGGTGCGGGCTTCGAGGAAGCGGTTGATCTCGGCGTCAATCTGGTCAGCAGAAATCTTGCCCTGATTGATAACGATTTCATCTTCTTTAAGAAGAAGCGCCTTACCGAATGCGATACCGGGGGACGCAAGAATGCCAGATATCATAATCCTTCCTATTAAAACGACTGTGGGGGAGGAATAAAGCTGGATTACTCCAGCTCGTCCATCAGGGCAACCAGCTTCTCAACGGCTTTCTGAGCGTCCGGGCCGTCGGCCTGGATGGTCACGTTGGTGCCTTTGGTCAGGCCCAGGGTCTGCAGCTTGAACAGGCTCTTGGCGCTGGCGGATTTGCCACCGGAGACCACAGTGATCTCGCTTTGGAATTCTTTGGCTTCTTTCACGAACTGAGCTGCCGGACGGGTGTGCAGGCCGTTTTCAGCAGTGATAACAACAGACTTCTCGTACATGGTTTCACCCCATATTATTGATATTTTTTGGAGAGATGGATGCTTTTGACGCTTCCTTGTCTCACCGTGTCAGTATGGATATGTTGTAAAGTAACGAAATCAGACCTGCAATGGTTTAATCCAGGTCAATTTTCTGTGCAGTATTCGGTGTTTGCCGCTACTCTTTTCCGTTATCGCGCTACAAGCCGCAGAAATACTGGCTTGAAATTATTTTATAACGAAAAATAACACTTTGTTACTTTGTGATACCTAGTCGGCAAACACCTCGTGACGCCGCACAGGATATGAAATTTATCACAGGATGTCTGCTTTTTTTGTCACTCGTTTGTTTGTTATTTTACCCCAAAAAATAAGGGGCCGAGTGGCGCTGCCAAGTGCTCAGTCTAGCTCATAAAGAAACGGCGCTCCTGGGAGCGCCGTTGTTTTGAAATTATCCGATCACTTACTGCTGCAACTCCTGCTCGCTGAACACGCCGGCAAACAGCGCGCTGGAGAGATAACGCTCGGCGGCACTCGGCAGTATGACGACGATTGTCTTGTCGGCAAACTCCGGCAGCTCGGCCAGACGGGCGGCAGCCACGACGGCGGCCCCGGAGCTGATACCGGCCAGAATGCCTTCCTCTTCCATCAGACGGCGTGCCATCTCGATGGCATCATCGCTGCTCACCTGTTCGACGCGGTCCAGCAGGGTCAGGTCCAGGTTGCCCGGGATGAAGCCGGCACCAATGCCCTGGATCTTGTGGGGACCCGGTTTGATTTCGAGACCGGCCAGACGCTGGCTGATCACCGGTGATTCGCTTGGCTCGACGGCCACCGAGATCACGGCCTTGCCTTTGGTTTGCTTCAGGTAGCGGGAGACACCGGTAATGGTGCCGCCTGTACCTACACCAGCCACGAATACATCCACCTGACCGTCGGTGGCATCCCAGATCTCGGGGCCAGTGGTCTTCTCGTGAATTTCCGGGTTGGCCGGGTTTTCAAACTGTTGCAGCAAAACGTATCTGCCCGGCTCGGATTCGAGGATCTCGTTGGCCTTGGCGATAGCGCCTTTCATGCCAAGAGGGCCTTCGGTCAGCACCAGATTGGCACCGAGCGCCTTGAGCAGCTTGCGGCGCTCCAGGCTCATGGTGGCCGGCATGGTCAGGGTGATGGGATAGCCACGGGCGGCGGCCACAAACGCCAGAGCAATACCTGTGTTACCACTGGTGGGCTCGATGATCTCCTTGCCCTGGGTCAGTACGCCGCGCTTCTCGGCATCCCAGATCAGGTTGGCACCGATGCGGCACTTGACGCTGAAGCTCGGGTTGCGGCTTTCAATCTTGGCCAGTACGCGGCCCTTGGTAACACGGTTGAGTCGAACCAGCGGGGTGTGACCTATGGTCTGGCTGTTGTCCTCAAAAATTTTGCTCATGGTGCTATCCCTGTTTGTTACGGCGATGAAACAAGATTACCCTGTGGTTTCTGAATGAGAAGTGACGATTTGTTATAACAATATGTTATTACAAGATATAGAGCTTATTCTTTCTTACTGAGGCCTCGATCTCAAAAAGGTCTCTTATCGTCAAAGGAATGGACGTTATGGGATTTGCAGGAAGCGATCGCTATCTCGCCTCAGAGGCGCTGAAGATGGCGGTCAATGCGGCTATAGTGCTGGAAAAACCGTTACTTATCAAAGGTGAACCTGGCACTGGCAAGACAGAGCTGGCCGAGGCCGTGGCCAGTTCGCTCGGCACTCACCTCATTGCCTGGCACATTAAATCCACCACCAAAGCCCAGCAGGGGCTCTACGAATATGATGCAGTGGCCCGGCTGCGTGATTCCCAGCTAGGGGATCCGCGAGTGGGGGATATCAGTCATTACATTCGCCAGGGCAAGCTGTGGCAGGCGTTTACCGCTGATGAGCGGCCTGTGCTGCTGATCGACGAGATAGACAAGGCGGACATCGAATTCCCCAATGACCTGCTGCTGGAGCTGGATCGGATGGAGTTTGACGTCTACGAGACCGGCGAGCGAGTCAAGGCCCGCCGGCGCCCCGTTGTCATCATCACCTCCAACAACGAGAAAGAGCTGCCGGATGCCTTCTTGCGTCGCTGCTTTTTTCACTACATTCGCTTTCCCGACAAGGCCGAGATGCAGGCCATCGTCAACCTGCACTATCCGAACCTGAAAGCGGCGTTGCTGGATGAGGCCATGACGCTCTTCTTCGAACTGCGGGAAGTGGAAGGGCTGCGCAAGAAGCCCTCTACCTCCGAGCTGCTGGACTGGATCCGGCTGCTGCTGGCCGATGATATCTCTCCCGAGGCAATGCGCACCCGCGAACCGGGCAAGCTGGTCCCGGCGCTATACGGCGCCCTGCTGAAGACGGAGCAGGACTTGCACCTGTTCGAGAAGTTGGCCTTCCTGGCCCGTCGCGGCAACTGACATCATGCTGATCGACTTTTTCAGCCAGCTGCGTCGTCACAAGATCCCCTGTAGTTTGCGCGAATTGCTGGACTTGCACGCCGCGCTGGCAGCCCGGCTGGTCAGTATCGACATGGACGACTTCTATCAGCTTTCCCGCTGCCTGCTGGTCAAGGACGAGGCGCATTTTGATCGCTTCGATCGCGCCTTTGCCGAGTATTACGACGGTCTGCAGGCCAGCCCCTTGCTGCCCGACGCCTTACCTGATGAGTGGCTACGCAAGGAGTTTGAACGCTTGTTAAGTGCCGAAGAAAAGGCGCTGCTGCACTCTCTGGGTGGACTCGACAAGCTGCTTGAAACCCTCAACCAGCGATTGGCGGAACAAAAAGAGCGCCATGCCGGCGGCGGCAAGTGGGTGGGGACTGGCGGCAGCAGTCCGTTCGGTCACGGCGGATTTCACCCGGAAGGGATCCGCATGGGGGGAGAGGGCCAGCATGGCAAGGCGGTCAAGGTGTGGGAAGCCCGCCACTATCGCAACTTCAGCGACGACTCGCCCCTGGGTCAGCGTGCCATCCAGCTGGCCCTGCGCAAGCTCAGACGCTGGGTGCGCAAGGGCAATCCTGACGAGCTGGATCTCGACGACACTATCAAGAGCACAGCCCGTCAGGGCTGGCTGGATGTAAAGCTGCGACCCGAGCGCCACAATGGTGTCAAACTGCTGGTCTTCTTCGATGTGGGTGGCTCCATGGATGCCCACGTGGCCGAGGTGCAGCGGCTCTTCTCGGCACTGCGCCACGAGTTCAAGCATCTGGAGTATTTCTACTTTCACAACTGTCTCTACGACTTCGTCTGGCAAGACAACGCCCGTCGCTTCGAGGAGCGGTTCGACACCCTGAGATTGTTGCGCACCTACGGCAGCGACTACAGGGTGATTTTTGTGGGGGACGCCAAGATGGGCCCCTACGAGATCAGCTGGCCCGGCGGTGCCGTTGAGTACTGGAACGAGGAGGCGGGCCAGGTATGGCTCGCTCGCCTGCAGCAGCACTTTCCCAGGCTGGTGTGGATCAATCCCATCCCCAGGCGCGAGTGGCTCTGGCATCCCTCCATCAAGTTGATGAATGACGTGGTTGGCGGGCGTATGCATCCGCTGACGCTGGCTGGTCTCGCCGCAGCGATCGATCAGTTGTAATGACCTCTCTACCCAAATAAACCAACAAGCCGGGATTGCACCCGGCCAGGAGCAAAGATGACTTCTATCGTGATCAGTGGATCAGGCCTCTATACCCCGCCTTTTGCCGTCAGCAATGAAGCGTTGGTGACCGCCTTCAACCAGTATGTGGACCTCTACAACGAGGAAAATGCCTCCGCCATCGATGCGGGTCAGCTGTCCGCCAAGCAGCACTCGAGCTGCGAATTCATCGAGAAGGCGTCCGGCATCAAGAGTCGCTATCTGGTGAGCAAGGAGGGGGTGCTGGACCCTGACATCATGCAGCCCTTGCTCCCCGAGCGGGCCGACGATCAGCCCTCCATCATGGTGGAGATGGCGGTCGCTGCCGCCGAGCAGGCGCTGATTGCCGCCGGCCGGGAGCCGGGTGAGATTGATCTGGTGATAGTGGCGGCTTCCAACATGCCAAGGCCCTATCCGGCGCTTTCCATCGAGTTGCAACACTATCTGGGGGCGAGCGGCATGGCCTTTGACATGAACGTGGCCTGCTCATCCGCTACCTTTGGCATCAAGACGGCGGCGGACATGCTGGCGGCAGGCACCGCTAAACTGGCGCTGGTAGTGAACCCGGAGATCTGCTCCGGGCATCTCAACTTTCGTGACAGGGACAGCCACTTCATCTTCGGCGATGCCTGTACCGCCGTGCTGCTGGAGCGGGAGGCCGATTGCAAGGTGGCCAACCCCTGGCAACTGGTGGCCAGCAAGCTTGTGACCCAGTACTCCAACAATATCCGCAACAACTTCGGCTTTTTGAACCGGCTCAGTCCGCGTACCCGTCATGGGGATGACAAACTGTTCCGCCAGCAGGGGCGCAAGGTGTTCAAGGAGGTGCTGCCGCTGGTGTGCGATCAGATTGTCAGTCAGCTGGATGAGCAGGGCTGGACGGCGGACTCCTTGAGCCGACTCTGGCTGCATCAGGCCAACCTCACCATGAACCAGTTCATCGGCCGCAAGCTGCTGGGCCACGATGCCAGTCAGCAGGAGGCGCCCGTGATCCTCGACAGCTATGGCAATACCAGCTCGGCGGGCTCGGTCATCGCCTTCCACCTGTTTAACCAGGACCTGCCGAGCGGAGCCCGCGGCGTGCTCTGCTCCTTCGGCGCTGGCTACTCGGTAGGGAGCCTGTTGTTGCAGCGCCTGTGAGCGTCACCATCCGGCTGCGGTAGCAAAAAACCACCTGAACGGGTGGTTTTTTTCATTGGTTGAGGCAGGTGGAGATCAGGCGGGCTCAATAGCCGACACCAGACAGTCGGGCTCTGTGATGCGAAAACGTACGTTGAGATCAAACAGTCTGACGCCGTACTCCTTTTCGTCCGGCTTGCCTTTCTTGTAGGCGGGGCGAGGGTCCTGGGCCAGCACTTCGCTCACCAGCAGACGAAGCTCGGGGTGAGCCTTGAGCCAGGGTTGCAGCTGCAGCTCCGCTTCGGGGGTGAAGCTGACCACGAGAGGCGGGGTGGGGGCCTCGGGGGCAAAGCCGCCACGGGCGTCCGGCAGACTGTCGGCATAGGGAATATAGGGCTTGATATCGACGACAGGAGTGCCATCCAGCAGATCCACTGCGCCGAGCTCCAGCCACAGTTTGCCACGCTCGCGACCAACGCCGTGCAGCTCGACCACCGACAGACCCAGCGGGTTGGGGCGGAAGGTGGAGCGGGTGGCAAAGACTCCGACCCGTTCGTTGCCGCCCAGGCGCGGCGGACGTACCGTCGGGTGCCAGCCCTGATCCATGGTCTGGTGAAACACGAAGCTGAGCCACAGATGGGAGAACTGCTCTATGCCGCGCAGCACGTCCGGCTGATCGTAAGGAGGCAGCAGATCGAGGCGGGCGCGGGCCGATTTGACCAGACCGGGCTGGCGGGGGATGGCGAACTTCTCCTTGTAGGGAGAGCGGATGATCCCGAGGGTGTCGATTTCGAACTTCATGGCGGATCCTGACTGAAAACCCCGGCAATTTAGCACAGGCAGCCTCAAAACGCAGGTTCTGCCTCGCTACGCTCATTTCCCGCGTCCCGTCCCATACCGGCACTCGGGGAGCTGTACCCCGGCACCAACTTGCGTAGGGTGAGGGCAGATGGAGCAGGGGATGGCATTCGCGCTCTGCTCTGTGGCGAAGGCGTTCAGATGGCGCCGGATTGGAGATACATGGATGAAATTGCTGATTATCGGTGGCACCGGCTTTCTGGGTCGTCACCTCACCACGCTGGCGCTGGATTGGGGGCACGAGGTGACGCTATTCAACCGGGGCCGGCATCAGCACCCGGACTGGCGTGACCTGATTCAGCTCAACGGTGACAGGGACAAGGATCTGAGCCCCCTGCAAAGCCAAGGGTTGCGCTGGGATCTGGTCATAGACACCTGCTGCTACCGTCCCGAGCAGGCGGTGAGCCTCTCGGCAGCCCTGCTCGGGCGCTGCGAGCGGCTGATCTTTATCTCCACCATCAGCGTCTATTGCGACTTCGCCAGCCGGGGCATGGATGAATCGGCACCGTTGCACGAGATTGCCGAGGGGGAATTGCCCACCGATTACGGTCCGCTGAAGGTACTGTGCGAAGCTGCGTATCGTGCTCATTGGGGCGAGCGGCTCTGCATCCTGCGCCCCGGCGTGCTGTGCGGCCCCTTCGACCCGACCGGCCGTCTGGCCTGGTGGGTGAAACGGGTGCAGCAAGGGGGGCCCTGGTTGCTGCCGGGGGACGGGCAGGATCGATTGCAATACCTGGACGTGCGCGACTGCGCCGAATTTGTGCTGCGCGCTGCCGAGCAGCAGCTGGGTGGCTGTTTCAATCTGCTCAAACCCGGTATTGCGCTGGTGGACTGGCTGGATCGCATCACCGCCAGACTGGCGCCCGCCACACAATGGCAAGCACAGTGGCGCCCCTGGCCCGAGTTGCTGGCCGCCGGAGTCGAACCCTGGCAGAGCTATCCCACGCTATTGCCAAACGAGCTGGCTGAGTATGCCGGCTATGGCCGCATCAGTGCCGAGGCAGCCATAGTGCAGGGGCTCAATTTTCGACCGCTGGAGGAGACGGTCGCCGATCTGATGCAATGGTTGATGGACAACGAGGGAGCCGTGGTGGCTGGTATGACTGCGGAGCAGGAGGCTGCGCTGCGTCGGCGCCTGCTGGTTGGCAGCCTGCAGTAGGGCTTATCCTGTCTGAATGGTGATTGCAGTGAAAGAGGGCGTCCGTCGGGACGCCCTCTTTCACTATCCAGCGGTGCCCTCTAGCGTAACTTGGCGCCGCAATTGGCCAGCAGCTCTTGCAATATGCTGCGATGACAGCGAGACGCCTGCTCGCAGTAACAGCCCACCGACAGATTGGTGGTATGGGAGAGGGCAGCCAGCAGCGCCAGATCGTGGCGGGCACAGGGGGTGGCCATCTCGGCCTTGTACTGCTTGCAGAAAACGGCCCAGAGGGCAGGCGTATCGGCGGCCTGGCCCAGCTTCATGGTGTCGCTGCTGGGCGCCAGATTGGGAAACCAGACGTCATACCAATCCTGACTGGCAAACGCCTGCTTGGGCACACCACGGGGCGGGCGCCGCACTGTGCCGATGCGCAACCCTTCACCTTCAAGATGGGGACTGCCGAGCCGGACTATGGCCAGGGCCATGGGGAGTCCTTACTTCTCTTGTGCCACTTTGAGCGCCTGCCCGTAGCAGATCACCTGTTTCAGGCAGCCCGGGGTGTCACTGAACTCGGCGCATTTGTCGAAGGTGACGCCATTGCCACCCATGTCGGCCACGCGGCGACGGGCCAGGGTGCGAGCCTCACCTGCGTTGGGCACCGGCTGCTTGGCATCGCTCTGGCAAGATTCCCCCTCGACGGTGCCGAGGTAGAGGTAGTTGAGGTCAGCCAGCTGGTTCTGTTCATAGATCTGAACGCCGCCCGGCTTGAAGTACTCGTCGAAGTTTTCCTTGTCCAGATTGCTGTTGAAGGAGAAGTCGGCGCAACCGGAGGCAATCAGGGGCATCATCAGGATCAGGCGTTTCATATCAGCATCTTTTTGAACTGTGAGGGCGGACATTATAGGGGCCAGTCGCTGCCTGCGACCAGCCCCAATTTTAGCCGTGAAGACGAGGTGTGACGGGGATCAGACAGGCTCCGCCGGCCTGTCTTAAAGGAGGGAGGCGTCCGCAGGCGTATCCTCCCTCTTTCATTCTCAAGCCGGTGTCAGTCGCTCATAGAGGCTGCGATAGTAGTCGTCAGCCAGCAGATCATGATGAGGAGCACACAGTCGGATCTGCCCCTCTTCCATCAAGGCAATACGGTCCATCTGCTCCAGCCCCAGCAAGCGGTGGGAGATGAGCAGCAGGGTGCGATCCGCCCCCAGCTTGAACAGCAGATCCATGATCTCCCGCTCGGTCTGGCTGTCGAGGCCCTCGGTCGGTTCATCCAGCAGCCAGAGCGGTGCATCGTGCAACAGGGCGCGGGCGATACCGATACGGCGTCGCTCGCCACCCGAGAGGGGGCGACCGCCATCTCCGAGCCAGGCATTCAACCCGGTATCGCTGTGGCCCGCCTCATCCTCCAGCAGATGTGCCAGACCGACCTGGCTCAGCACCTCGGTCAGCTGCTCATCGCCGGCCCCGGGGGCGGCCAGTTTCAGGTTGTCGCGCAAGGTGGCGGCAAACAGATGAACCCGTTGGCTCACCACAGAGAGAGACGCGCGCAGCGCCCCTTCGCTGTAGTCCGTCAGCGGCTTGCCATCGAGCAGGATCTTGCCCGCTTGCGGGCTCCATTCACGGGTCAGCAATCCCATCAGGGTGGACTTGCCGCAGCCGGTCTGGCCCAGCAGAGTCAGTTTTTCACCCGCCTGCAGTTGCAGGGTACAGCCACGCAGCACGGGATGCGGGTTGCCGGGATAGCCGAAATAGAGATCGCTTATCTGCAAGACGCCCTCTTTGGCATGCTGCTGCTCGTTCCCCCACTCGGGGGCCTTGGCCTCCTGCAGGATCTCGTTGAGGCGGCGAGCCGAAGTGAGGCTGGTGGAGAGGTGCTGGAAAGCCCCTGCCAGCGGCAGCAGGGCCTCGAAGCTTGCCAGGGTGGCGAACACCATCAGCGCTGTGATGGGGTCAGGCGCCGCGCCTGCCACGCCATGACCGGCCAGCCAGAGCATCAGGGTGAGTGTCCAGCCGCTCAAGAGCTGCACGCTGGCATTGGCCAGTCCGCTCACCCTGGCCATACGGGCCTGAGCCATCAGCAGGGCCTGCTCTGCCTGTTGCAGCTCGCTGAGCGCCTTGGGGGCTGCGGCAAACATCTGCAGTTCGGCCTGACCGTCCAGATAGTCCACCATGCGGGTGCGCATGGACGATTTCTCCGCGATAAGCCGACGGCCTGGCTGGCGACCGAGGTAGTAGAAGACCAGCGGCAGGGCAATCATGCCAAACAGCAGTATGGCGCCCAGAGTCAGGGCGAGGCCACCATCGAAGAAGGAGAGGAATATGACCAGTCCGGTGCAACTGAGCAGGGCCGCGCCTATGGGAGTGACCAGCCGCAGATAGACGTGATCCATCGCATCGATGTCGGCCACCAGCCGGTTGAGCAGATCCGCCTGACGAAAACCGGCCAGGGTGCCGGTGGAGAGTGGCGAGAGCTTTTGCCAGAACCAGACTCGCAGCCGGGTCAGTACCCGGAAGGTAGCGTCATGGCTCACCACCCGCTCACCCCAACGACCTGCGGTGCGGATGATAGAGAAGAAACGCACCCCGCCAGCCGGTGTCATGTAGTTGAAGGTATCGCGGCTGGCGACCACCATTCCCGCCACTGCCGCGGCGGAAAGGAACCAGCCGGAGAGGGACAAGAGCCCCATCCCCGCCACCAGAGTGACCAGTGCCAGCAGCAGGCCCAGCGAGAGACTCAGCCAGTGCTGACGATAGAGGCGCAGAAACGGCAATAGATCAGTCATCGAGAGAACTCCCGGAACGATGGGATAACAGATGGGCGAAAGCCCCCTGGGCTTGGCTCAGTTGCTGGAAGCTGCCTTGCTCCACCAGTTGGCCACGGGCCAGCACCAAGATGTTATCCATCTTGGTGAGTTCATCCAGGCGGTGAGTGATCATCAGCAGGGTTTGACCTGCCGTCGCCTGTTCCAGCGTGGTCATGATGGCGCGCTCCGAGTGGCGATCCAGGCTGGCGGTGGGTTCATCCAGTACCATCAGCTGAGTCGATTTGAGCAGGGTGCGTGCCAGGGCGAGACGCTGTGCCTGACCGACCGAGAGACCGCCAGCCTGATCACCGACCGGATAGTCGAGTCCCTTCTCCATGGCAAACTCCCAGGCCTGAGCCCGCTTGAGGGCATCTTCCAGCTCGGCGTCGCTGGCAGATGGCTTGGCCAGCAGCAGGTTGTCGCGCAAGGAGGCGTGAAACAGCTGGGGATTCTGGGAGAGCCAGACCAGTTGCAGTCGCCACTGACTCATGTCGAGACTGGCAAGCTCCTGCCCGTTGACCTTGAGCTCACCACGATAGGGAGCAAAGCCGAGCAGGGCATTGACCAGCGAGCTCTTGCCCGCGCCGCTGATCCCGATCAGTGCCGTGCGTGAACCGGCTGCCAGCGTGAAGTCGATGGGGCCGACCAGCACCTTGCCTTCGGCGCTCAGCACCTCCAGGGCACGGGCTTCTACCTTGACGGGGCTGTCGGCATGAAAGGAGGCATTGCCGGAGGCGGGCTCGCTGACCTCGGCTTCGAGGAATTCCAGCAACTGTTCGGCCGCGCCTATGGCTTGCGCCTTGGCATGGTAGTGAGCGCCCAGCTCGCGCAGCGGGGCATAGAATTCGGGGGCGAGGAACAGCACGAACAGGCCGGTAAACAGGGTGACCTTGGTGCCATAGTGGCCAAAATTCAGATGATCTATGTAGGAAAAGCCAAAATAGACCGCGACCAGCGCCACCGAGAGGGCGGCGAAGAACTCCAGTACGGCGGTACTCAGAAACGCCAGACGGAGCACCTCCATGGTTCGCTCGCGAAAATCTTCCGACGCGTCGCGAATGGCGTCACCCTCCGCTCGGGTGCGCATGAAAAGTTGCAGGGTACGCAAGCCCTTGAGGCGATCGAGAAAGTGGCCGGAGAGGCGAGCCAGTGCCTGGAAATTGCGGCGGTTGGCATCGGCGGCGCCCACACCCACCAGGATCATGAAGAAGGGAATGAGGGGGGCTGTGCCCAGCAGGATCAGGCCAGCCGCCCAGTTGACCGGGAACACGGCCACCAGGATCACCAGTGGAATAAAGACGGCAATGGCCATCTGCGGCAGATAGCGGGAGAAGAAATCCTGCATATTTTCAATCTGTTCCAGCAAGAGGCTGGCCCAGCTACCGGCAGGGCGGCGTTGTATATAGGCAGGGCCGAGACGGCTGAGGCGAGTGAGCACCAGCTCGCGAATGGCTTGGCGCACAGCGCAGCCCGCCTTGAAACTGGCAACCTCGCGGCCATAGGCCAAAGCGGCCTTGGTCAGGGTGACCAGCAGCAGGGTAATAAAGAGAGGAATGGATTGCTCCGGGGTTGCCCCCTCGATGATGAAGCCATGCAACAGGGTAGCCAGCAGCCAGGCCTGAGCGACCATCAAGATGCCCTGGCCAAGGCCAAAGCCGATGGAGAGACCGATCCAGCGTCGGCCGTGGCTCGATTGGTTGCGCAACCAGCCATAAAGACGTTTTTGAGTTTTTTTATCCATTACCACCATCCTCGCGTCGAGTGGCGCAAGACTATCCTCGCCCCTCAGGCTTGGCAACCTTGTAAATTTCTGGTGTTGAAAATGTTTGATTGAAAAAACAGCTTGCTGCTCATTAGTTGGTCGAACAGCTTGATTTATGGTAAAAAACACCATTGCGGTGATTGCGCTCAGCGGCAAAATGCATATAGTAGAGGCCCTGACGCGGGTGTAGTTCAATGGTAGAACGGTAGCTTCCCAAGCTGCATACGTGGGTTCGATTCCCATCACCCGCTCCAAATTCAGATGCAAAGCCTGCATCAATGCGGTAACTGCACAAGCCCACAGGCTGATTGCAAGGGGTTGAACTCCCGTTTCGCACTTGATTTTGATGTCCTGCGGGCATCGTATAATGGCTATTACCTCAGCCTTCCAAGCTGATGATGCGGGTTCGATTCCCGCTGCCCGCTCCAGCTTTCATGCAAAAAGCCCACTCCTGCGAGTGGGCTTTTTGTTTTGTGTTTGCGCTGGGCGATGGCAAACATCAGGCAGAGAAAAGGCGCCATGGGCGCCTCGTAAACTCACTCTGCAATGACGAAACGGGCTTATTCCTGCTCCAGCTCACCACAGAAACGGTAGCCTTCACCATGGATGGTGGCGATGATTTCAGGTGTGTCGTTGACGCTCTCGAAGTGCTTGCGAATGCGGCGGATGGTGACATCCACGGTGCGGTCATGGGGCTTGAGCTCACGACCTGTCATCTTCTTGAGCAGCTCTGCACGGGTCTGGATCTGGCCCGGGTTTTCGCAGAAGTGCAGCATGGCACGGAATTCTGAACGGGGCAGCTTGAACATGTCGCCAGCCGGGCTGACCAGTGCGCGGCTGTTGATGTCCAGTGCCCAGCCGTTGAACAGGTAGCGCTCAACCAGCTTCTTCTCTTCTCCGCCAGCGGCCACATTCATGGTGCGGCTCAGCAGGTTGCGGGCACGAATGGTCAATTCACGGGGATTGAACGGCTTGGTGATGTAATCATCGGCGCCGATTTCCAGACCCAGGATCTTGTCCACTTCATTGTCACGACCGGTCAGGAACATCAGGGCGATGTTGTCATCTTCACGCAGCTCGCGCGCCAGCAGCAGGCCATTTTTGCCTGGCAGGTTGATGTCCATGATCACCAGATTGATGGTGTGGGCAGTGAGGGCTTGATGCATTTCGTCGCCATTATTGGCCTCGAGTACAACGTAGCCTTCGGCCTCGAAGATGCTTTTCAGGGTATTGCGGGTGACCAGTTCGTCTTCGACGATCAGAATGTGTGGTGTTTGCATGAGTATTCCCAGATTCTTATCAGTTAGTTATCTAAATTTTAACACTCTTTGGCGTTACCCGACCGGTCCTGAAAATTTATTACGTCATCCTGGGTATGAATGTCAGGTCGGATTATCGCGAATTTGGCATCAGCGTCGGCAAACATCCCTGTGCCACACGTGGGCTCTCAACAAGTCTGATCGAGAGAAGCCTGGAAAGGTAGTCCATTACAAAAGTGGCTGCATTTTATCAGTTAACAGGCGCATAACAACACTCTTTGCCGTCAGATAGCAACTTTTTAACTCTGGATTGATATAGGTCAAACCCTGAGTTCACAGCATGATACTTGGGGTTACCCCCATTTTCGCCCTTATAAAATGTAATGGAATGTAACATGTGGTTGACATGATTTTGTGGGAAAACTACAAAAAAATTTGTTTTATTGCACCATTTTTGGCACCTCAATGGCCTGTTTACGCCATTGTGACGGCCTGGAATCCTGCCAGCCGCGAGGTAGGAATGCGTCGCAATACCCGCCGTCAGCGCGCCCTGTGGCGGGCCATCGCCGCGTCTCCCACCATGATGGCGCTGGGGCCATTGTGGGGCAGTGCTCCTGATGCAAGTTGGCGTGAATCATCGCTGGCGCTGGCTTGCTCTCGTAGTGAGGCCATCGGTTTGGCAGCTCGTTTCGGCCAGAACGCCATCTATTGGGTGGAGCAGGGCGAGCTCTGGTTGCAGCCCGTGCTGATGAAAGGCGAACCACTCCATTTGGGCAAAATTGAATCCCACTGGATTGTCAGATCAACGGCTTGATGAAAGAATGAGCGAATTCATGTCCATGGAAGGAAGCTTATGATGCTGGATCTACTACCCGACCTCTGCGATCAACACGGTGATGCCCTGCAAGTCGCCGATCCACTGTTTCACGATTTTGGTGGCAAGCCGCTGTTTTATGGCCAGGCTGTCACCCTCTCCTGCTATGAAGACAACAGCTTGGTGCGAGAGCTGGTCAACCGTCCCGGTCAGGGGAGGGTGATGGTGATTGATGGCGGCGGCTCGTTGCGCCGTGCTTTGCTCGGCGATCAGCTGGCCATCAAGGCGGCGGAGCAGGGTTGGGAGGGAATAGTGATCTTTGGCGCTGTGCGCGATGTGGGGACACTGGCAACCCTGGCGCTGGGAGTCAAGGCGTTGGCAGCTTGCCCGGTCAAAACAGAGAAGCTGGGTCAGGGAGAGCTGGATGCCGTGGTGTCGTTTGCCGGTGTGACCATACATCCGGGTGACTATGTTTACGCCGACCTCAACGGCGTACTGGTCAGTGCCGCCCGGCTTATCTGATCGGTCAGAAGTTGAAGCCTACGCCCAGACTGAGGGAGTGCTCAGTACTGAATGCACTCACGCCGTAGTTGGCCGTGATGGCAAGCTGCGGTGTGAGCAGCAGGCTGGTGTTGAGCTCCAGCAGTGTGCTGGCCTTGTGCACTTCCAGCTGTTTGAGCTGGCTGCCGATGTTCAATGTGGGGGAGAACTGGTAGCGCACCCCCGAGCTCAGGTTGTAGCCGGACTGTTCGCTGTGCGGGCCTATGGCCGGGCCCGCTTCCATGTAGAGACTGACGTCATCCATGATCGGATATTGATAGCCGGTGTTGATGAGCCAGAGATCGAAACTGTCGCTGTGATGAGTCTGGCTGTCGAGCAGCACGCCTGAGTAGCTTTTGACGTAGAGCTGGCTGTCAGCCTCGCTCTTGAGGAAATCCCAGTCGGCGGCCTGAGCGTTGAGGCTTAAGCATGAAACCAGTGTGACGATGAGTGATTTAACCATTCTTTTCCCCTCCCTGGGTCCGGAACAGGAATACAAGCATGGCACATGCCAGTTGGTAGTAAAGGGAACGGAGATCACAATAAAAGAGTTTTAATCTGCCTCGGTCTCATGATAAACAGGCCACCATCATCACGTTCCTTCCCCTATTTCGCTTATATCAAGAGGTGAACCCATGAACAAGAAACTGACCCTGCTGGCCGCATTGGCTCTGGGAGGCTGCGCCATGACCACTGGTTCCAATCTGGCTGCGCTGCAAGCGTCTACCTGGCAACTGCAAGGTGCGAGCGATGATACCTTCACCCTGCAAGTGGCGGGTGACAAGGTGGCGGGCAAGGGCGGCTGCAACCGCTATTTTGGCGGTATCACCCAGCAGGGTGGCGGCGTATTGACGCTGGGTGCCATGGGCTCGACCCGCATGATGTGCCCGGGTGATCTGGCGGGCAAAGAGATGATCTATCTGCAGCAACTGGAGAAGGTGGCGACCTTCAAGGTAAGCGGCAAGCAGCTGGTGCTGAGCGATGCCAACAAGGTTGCACTGCTCACTTTCGATGCCATGCCTGCGGCCAAATAACTGATATCTCTGTCAGGGGTTGTCGTAGCGTGAGCCGGCAACTGCCATCAAAAAGGGACGCCGCGGCGTCCCTTTTCAATACTGCTCCATAGCGTTATGGCAAGACTCCCGGCTCTGCCGTCGCAATATGCATTGCATCCCAAGTTGGCAGCAAGGCGAGGCTCGCCTCTTCATCCCCCTCGCTGAAACTTGAAGCGCTTCTTGCGTCGATAGGGATAGACATCCTCGAACACCCCCACCTTGATGTTGCTCTGCAGCATCTTCCAGTAGTTGGCGTCGAACATCTCCTTGTGCAGCTGCATCATGATCTCCCGCACCTGGGGCTTTTGCAGCAGGAAGGTGGCGAACTCCTCGGGGAAGATGTCGTTGGGGGCCACCGAATACCAGGGCTCGGCGCTCCATTCATCTTCCGGGTAGCGGGGGGGCGGGATCTGGCGGAAGTTGCACTCCGTCATGTAGCAGATCTCGTCGTAGTCGTAGAAGACCACCCGGCCGTGACGGGTGACGCCGAAGTTCTTGAACAGCATGTCGCCCGGGAAGATGTTGGCCGCCGCCAGCTGCTTGATGGCGTTGCCGTATTCCTCCAGTGCGAGCCGGGTCTGCTGCTCGTCCGCCTTGTCCAGATAGAGGTTGAGCGGGATCATCTTGCGCTCTGTGTAGAGGTGCTTGATCACCAGCTTGTCACTGGTGATGGTCAGCGCCAAGGGCGCCACCGTCTTGAGCTCTGTCAGGAGCTCGGGCGAGATACGATCGAGGGGAAACTCGAAGTTGGTGAACTCCTGTGTGTCGGCCATGCGACCCACTCTATCGTGCTGTTTTACCAGTCTGTATTTCGCCCGCACCTGCTCGTGACTCACATCCTTAGGGGGGGTGAACTCGTCTTTTATCACCTTGAACACAACGTCGTAGGAGGGGAGGGTGAACACGCTCATCACCATCCCCTTGATGCCGGGGGCGATGACAAATTGTTCCCGGCTCTGGGCCAGGTGTTGCTGGTAGTGACGATAGAGCTCTGTCTTGCCGTGCTTCTGGCAGCCGATGGCGTTGTAGATCTCATAATCGGGCTTGTGGGGCATGATCTGGCGCAGAAACACCACAAACAGCGCCGGCACAGGGGCATAAACCATGAAGTAGGCGCGAGCGAAGCCGAACACGATGGAGGCCAGCTCCGGCTCGAAAATGACGGTATCCACATAGATGCTCTGGCCTGTGCTGAGCAGCGGCAGAATGAAGGGGAACACCTGCCCCTTCACCCGAATAAGCCCCACCAGATAGGCGCCCTTGTTACGGTAGAACACCTCTTTGAGCAGCTCGATGGCGAAGGGCTCTTCATGCAGGATCTGCGGGCCGTTTTCGGCAAGATGGCGGTGGATGTCGACAATGTCGCGCTGCTTGTCCTCATAGGGCAGAGTGAAGCTGTAATCCCCCAGCATCTGGCTCAGGGTCTGCGGCAGGTGGGTCAGATCGGTGCGATAGACCCGCAGCAGGGCGCTCAAGTCGGGATGCTCCCCCCGGCTGCGAAACGGATGGATGTAGAGGTTCTCGTCGCGAATGTTGCGATGGCGGAAGATGCGGCGATAGACGGAGTTGAAGAAAGACTCCGCCACCTCGAAGTTGTCACAACGAGGCAGCAGATCGCTGAAGGCGCCTTTCACCCGTTTGAGCAGCTCCTGAGTGGCGTGATGCTCCCCCATCATCTGCTTGATCAGGGCCGTGGTGGCGCCGACGTGGTGATCATAGAGGCGAATGCGCTCGCGTCCGGCCAGCTGCACTCCCAGCCAGTCGCTGTTCTCGAAGCGGCTCTTGCTGCCCTGGGTTATTTCGAGAAACCGGCTGTAAAACGACTCGAAGCGTTGCAAGATCGTCTCGGCGACGGCCTGTTCCAATGGCTGCTGCATCTCTCTCTTCCTTGTGATGTGTCGGCCGGTATGGCGGCTGAGTCCGGGGCTGGTCTGTCGTCCTGTCCTTGCCCTGCAAGCGCTCAATCACTCACGGCATTCATGCCGAGAATGGCTGGCAGTTTGTTCACACGTCTGGCCACTATGGCAACATTCAAACATCTGTTCAAGTGGCAATTTTTGGGGATAAACGGTAGATTGCGCCCCTGTTTTGCCGACGGTTTGCAGCCTGTTTCAGATGTCGGCCCAGCCCAAGAGGAAACCCAATGAAGCTCTATTTTGTACTGGTGGCACCTGCCCGGGCACCCAATGTCGGGGCTGCCGCCCGCGCCATGAAAACCATGGGCTTCGATGCCATGCGACTGGTGGCGAGCCGGGTACACGAAGAGGAAGAGGCGAGTTGGGTGGCCCATGGGGCGCAGGAAATTTTGACCCAGGCCGAGGCGTTCGACACCTTGCCAGAGGCACTGGCCGACATGGATCTGGTGATCGCCACCACGGCCCGTCAGCGTGGCCGCTATCAGCACTACCTCACGCCGGGGGAAATTCGCGATCAAATCCGTGCCAAGCCGTCTCTCAACAAAGTCGCCATCGTGTTTGGCTGTGAAGAGTCCGGCCTTTCCAATGAGCAGCTGGCCCATGCAGATTTGCTGAGCTATCTGCCCCTCAAGGTGAGCTACCCGTCCCTCAATCTGGGGCAGGCGATCATGCTGTATGCCTATGAGATGAGCCAGTTGCTGGATGAGCCGCAAGCCGTAGCAGAAAATTTTGATAGCGTCGGACAGGTTCGCGTACTGAAACACAAAACAGCAGAAATACTTGGTGAACTCGGAGTTTCGCAGGATGAAAAACTGCATCAATGGGTGATGGACCGGGTGCCCATGCTGCCACAGCGGGATTTGAACATGCTGCATCTGCTCTGCAAAGACCTTGCTCGCCGATTTGGCAAAGAGGTTTAAGTTGACAGCCCGGCGCCCGGCGCGGTATTGCTAAAAGCCAGCTTCGTTCAAGAGTGTTCGTCATGCAGTTATTCACCAACGTCATCATCACCACCACCATTATTACCGGTACCACCACAGGTGGCACTGGGGCCGGTTGATGCGCTGACGAACAAGCACAGAAATCAGAAAAGGCCCGTACCCACCCAGTACGGGCCTTTTTGTTGGATTGGTTTTTAGATTGAATTTCATAGATTTACAGGGAGAGAAAGCGATGAGAGTGTTGAAGTTTGGCGGGTCGTCACTGGCCGATGCAGAGCGTTTTTTACGGGTAGCGGATATCGCGGTCAATACCCACGGCCAATCCCAGGTTGCCCTGGTGCTGTCGGCACCGGCCAAGGTGACCAATCACTTGGTCGCCCTGGTGGAACAGACCAGTCGCGGCATGGATGCCAGTTCCACCCTGTTTGAAATCAACGGCATCTTCTCCCGCCTGCTGGCCGGATTGAAGGCGGCCTATCCGGCGCTGGATGACAAGGCGCTGCTGGCCCGTCTCACTGCCGAGCTGGATCAGGTCGAGCGGCTGATGCAGGGCATTCGTCTGCTGGGCCTCTGCCCGGACAACGTGCAGGCCCGCATCCTGAGCCGTGGGGAGAACCTCTCCATCGCCTTCATGCACGAGTTGCTGCGAGTGCGTGGCCTCGAGCTGGACATCATAGTGCCGGAGCAACTGCTGGTTACCGACGGCGGCTATCTGGAAGCGCACGTCGATATCGAAGCCTCCCGCCTGCGCTTTGCCGCCAAGGGGCTGCGTCCAGCTGTAGAGGGGCAGAGCCCCGCTGGAAAAGAGTCATGCCTCTACCTGATGCCGGGCTTCACCGGTGGCAGCGACAAGGGTGAAACCGTGCTGCTGGGTCGCAATGGTTCGGATTATTCCGCCGCCGTGCTGGCAGCCTGCGTCGATGCAGAATGCTGCGAGATCTGGACCGACGTGGAAGGTTGCTACAACTGCGACCCTCGTCTGGTACCGGATGCCTACCTGCTCAAAACCCTCTCCTATAAAGAGGCGATGGAGCTCTCCTATTTTGGCGCCAAGGTGCTGCACCCGAAAACCATCGCCCCCGTGGCCCAGTTCCACATTCCCTGCCTCATCAAGAACAGCTTCAACCCGCAGGGGCCGGGCACCTTGATCGGCGTCGAGCAGGGGGATGATGACCTGAAAGTGAAGGCCATCTCGGATCTCTCCGGCATGTGCATGTTCAACGTCTCCGGCCCCGGCATGAAGGGTATGGTGGGCATGGCGGGCCGGATCTTCTCCGCCGTCTCCCGTGCTGGGGTCAGTATCGTGCTGATCACCCAGTCATCAAGTGAGTACAGCGTCAGCTTCTGTATCCACAGCTATGACAGTGAGAAGACCCGCAAGGTGCTGGAGCGCGAGTTCGAGCTCGAATTCAAGAACCAGCTGCTGGAGCCACTGGATATCATCAGCGATCTGGCGATCATCTCCCTCATCGGTGACGGCATGCGCACCAGCAAGGGGATGGCGGCCCGCTTCTTCACCTCCCTGGCGCAAGCCTCCATCAATATCGTCGCCATCGCGCAAGGATCGAGCGAGCGCTCCATCTCCGCCGTGGTGCGGGATCGCAAGGTGGCGGAAGCCATCAAGGCCTGCCACCAGAACTTCTTCGGCAGCCAGCAGTTCATCGATCTCTTCGTGGTCGGCGTCGGCGGCGTCGGCGCAGCCCTGGTGGATCAGATTGCCCGCCAGCAGCCGGTGCTCGCCGAGCAGGGCACAGGCCTGCGGGTGGTCGGCATCGCCAACAGCCGCCAGATGGCGGTCAACAAGGATGGACTGGCGCTGGCCAACTGGCGTGAACAGTTGGTGGAAGCCCGTGACAGCTTCAGCCTGGAAGCGGTGAAGAAGCTGGTGGAAGAGAGCCACCTCATCAACCCGGTGATCGTCGATTGCACCTCCTCCGAGGCCGTCGCCGTCCAGTACGCCGACTTCCTGGCCGCCGGTTTCCATGTGGTCACCCCGAACAAGAAGGCCAACACAGGGTCGCTCGATTACTACAAGGCGCTGCGCCGCACCGCTCGCCAGACTCGCCGCAAGTTCCTGTACGAAACCAACGTCGGCGCTGGCCTGCCGGTCATCGAGAACCTGCAGAACCTGATCAAGGCCGGTGACAAGCTGCGCGCCTTCGACGGCGTGCTGTCAGGGTCGCTCTCTTTTATCTTCGGCAAGCTGGATGAGGGCATGGCTTTCTCCGAGGCGACAAAAATCGCCCGCGGCAACGGCTTTACCGAGCCGGATCCCCGCGATGACCTCAACGGCATGGATGTGGCCCGCAAGCTGCTGATCCTGGCCCGTGAGGCCGGCATGGCGCTGGAGCTCTCCGATGTGGAAGTGGAGCAGGCGCTGCCGCCGGGCTTTGACGTCAGCGGCGACGTGGAAGCCTTTATGGCCCGCCTGCCCGAAGCCGATGGCTGGTTCCGCGACCAGTTCGCGGCCGCCCAGCGTGAAGGCAAGGTGCTGCGCTATGTGGGGTCGATTGAAGGTGGCAAGTGCAAGGTCGCCATCAAGGCGGTCGGTGCCGACGAGCCCCTGTTCAAGGTGAAAGACGGGGAGAACGCGCTCGCCTTCTTCTCCACCTACTACCAGCCGATCCCGCTGGTGCTGCGCGGCTATGGCGCCGGTACCGAAGTGACTGCGGCCGGCGTCTTTGCCGACGTGCTGCGCACCCAGAACTGGAAGCAGGAGTTATAACCATGAGTTCAGAGATGAACCCCTATATGGCAGCAGGCGGCAGCGTAGTTGCCTACGCCCCCGCCTCCAGCGCCAACCTGAGCGTGGGATTCGATGTACTGGGGGCGGCGCTCGCCCCCGTGGATGGCTCCCTGCTCGGCGATCGGGTGCAAGTGAAAGCGGCTGACGTAGCGTTTGCCCTCTCTTCCGTGGGCCGCTACGCCCACAAGTTGCCGGACGATCCGAAAAAGAACATCCTCTACGACTGCTGGGTGGCCTATGGCGAGGCGCTGGAGAAGCGTGGCCTGACACTCAAGCCGCTCGAAATGGTGCTGGAGAAGAACCTGCCGGTGGGCTCGGGTCTGGGTTCCAGCGCCTGTAGCGTGGTGGCGGCCCTTGAAGGGCTCAACGCCTTCCACGGAGAGCCGCTCAATGAGCACGACATGCTGCTGCTGATGGGGGAGATGGAAGGGCGCATCTCCGGCTCCGTCCACTACGACAACGTGGCTCCCTGTTATCTGGGCGGCATGCAGCTGGTGCTGGAAGAGCACGGCGTCATCAGTCAGGGCATTCCGGTGTTCGATCAGTGGTACTGGGTGGTCTGCTACCCGGGCACAGTCGTCTCCACCGCCGCCGCCCGCGCCATCCTGCCTGCGCAATATCGCCGTCAGGATTGCCTCACCTACGGTCGTCGGCTGGCTGCCTTTGTTCACGCCAGCTACACAGGGCAAGAAGGGCTGGCCGCCAGCGTACTGAAAGACGTGATTGCCGAACCCTACCGCGCGGCGCTGATCGAAGGTTTCAACGAGGTGCGGGCCCAGGCCGCCCAAAACGGGGCGCTGGCCACCGGCATCTCCGGCTCAGGCCCCAGCGTCTTCGTGGTGATGAAGGATCTGGCCCAGGCCGAGCGGATGAAGGATTGGATGGACGCACATTTTGTGCAGAACGAAGATGGATTTGCCCGGGTCTGCAAACTGGACATGGCCGGGGCACGGGTAACAGGAAGCGAGCTATGAATCTTTACAATATCAAGGACAAGAGTGAACAGGTGAGCTTCGCGCAGGCGGTGCGTCAGGGGCTGGGTCGCGATCAGGGGCTCTTCTTCCCCGAGGTGATTGCGCCACTGGCCGATGTGGATGCCCTGCTGGATCTGCCGCTGGCCGAACGCTCTGCCCGCATCATCAGCCACCTGCTGGGGGATGAAGTGCCCGCTGCCAAGGTAAGCGAGCTGATTAACGCCGCCTTCACCTTCCCGGCGCCGCTGGTCAAATTGAAAGATGGCACTTATGCCCTTGAGCTGTTCCACGGCCCAACCCTGGCATTCAAGGATTTTGGCGGCCGCTTTATGGCCCAGTGCCTCGCCGCCTTTAGAACCAACGACAAGATCACCATCCTCACCGCCACCTCCGGCGACACCGGCGCCGCCGTGGCCCACGCCTTCTACGGGCTGGAGGGGATCGAGGTGGTCATTCTCTACCCCAAGGGCAAGATCAGCCCCCTGCAGGAAAAGCTCTTCTGCACTCTCGGCGGCAATATCCGCACCATCGCCATCGACGGCGACTTCGATGCCTGTCAGGCACTGGTGAAAGATGCCTTCGACGACGAGGCGCTGAAAAAGGCGATTGGCCTCAACTCCGCCAACTCCATCAATATCAGCCGCCTGCTGGCGCAGGTTTGCTACTACTTCGAAGCAGTGGCCCAGCTGCCCAAAGCTGACCGCGCCAAGGCGGTGATCAGCGTGCCGTCCGGCAACTTCGGCAACCTCACTGCGGGGCTGATCGCCAAGGCGCTGGGGCTGCCGGTGAAGCGCTTTATCGCCGCTACCAACGCCAACGACACAGTGCCGCGCTACTTGAAAACCGGTCAGTGGGAGCCGCACCAGACGGTAGCTACTCTGTCGAATGCCATGGATGTGAGCCGTCCCAACAACTGGCCTAGGGTAGAGGAGCTTTGCCGCCGCGAAGGCTGGGCGCTGGAAACCTTAGGGTCAGGCATGCGTAGCGACGCCGAGACCCGCGATGCGCTCAAGCGTCTGCACCAGCTGGATTACCTGTGCGAGCCCCACGGCGCCATTGCCTGGGATCTGCTGGGGGAACAGCTGGCCGAGGACGAAGTAGGGGTGTTCCTCTGCACCGCTCATCCCGCCAAGTTCAAGGAGTCGGTGGACGAGATCCTGAATCTCGATGTGCCGCTGCCCGGCCCCCTCGCCAAACACGCCGAGCTGCCGCTGCTCTCCGTTAATTTGCCTGCGGAGTTTGCCCGCCTAAGGGCCTTCCTACTCGGTTAAGTTGATTGCCAATCCCCCGACTTCGGGGGATTTTCTATCTGTTGTTTTCTATCCGTGACAGGGCGGGCAAGCCGCCCCATATAAGGAGTGAAGATGAGTCAGCATCCCCTTCGTACCCTTATCGAGACCTGCGACGCCGCCATCTCCCGGCACGATTTCGACGCCCTGATGGCCTTCTACGCCGAAGATGCCGCCCTAGTTGTCAAACCCGGCATGGTGGTGCGTGGCATCCCCGCCATCCGCCGTGCCTTCACTGCGATCTCGGATTACTTTCAGGGGCAGCTCAAGGTGGAGCAGGGCGCCATGGAGGTGATCGAGGGGGCCGACAATGCCTTGGTGATCATGGAGACCCGGCTCCGTTACCCGGATGGTCAGGGGGGCCTAAGTGAGGAAACCCGCCGCGCCACCTATGTGTTTCGCAAAGAGGTCGATGGGCAGTGGCGCTGTACCATAGACAACTCCTACGGCACTGCGCTGCTGGCAGCGGTGGAACCCGCGTCTTCTGCCTGAGCGCTCATCAGGGGCTATCGCAGAGTGAGGGCTGGTACAAGCCCCCGAATGGCAGGAAATCAATAAGCTGCTGATATAGAAACACTTGTTAGACGTTGCTGTGGTGCGGCGCCGGTTTGTTGCAGGTTCTCTCCGCCATAGTGGCTGCGCTCAGAAGAATAAAAATCATGGGAAAAAACCGCTGATGGGGAGTCCCTTGACCAGCCGGTCGGTGGCTGTTAATCAGGGTGCTGCATGAAGCCATCATGGACGAACAAGGCCGGGACCCTGCTCAGGGTTGGTGGCCGATGGCCGGATAATAACGAATCAGGGAGCAAACCATCATGTGGCCGTACCGAAAAATAGTGACCCAGTCCCTCAAAACCCCTTTGGTGATCGCCAGGATCATTTTCTACTTCGCCTTGCTCATGCTGCTACCGCTGCCTTTTATGGTGACTGCAGACTCTGTTCTGGTGGCAAGTGGGCGTGTTTATTACTTCCTCTTCTCGCTGCCCATTGCCATGGTGCTGATGCTCATATCTAGCCTGATGGCCATCATGATCGCGAAAGTGGAAGCGCTGAATAACCGTTGATGGTGAGAAGCCCATCCCTGCTCGCCGATGCAGATAGTGACTCGTCAAACAGGATAAACGGGAAACAAAAAATCCCCCGAGCGCGGGGGATTTTTATTGCGCGAACAGGCCGCGCTGCGTCAGAACCGGGAGGCTAGAAACCTTGTGGTCACCGGTTTGTTGTACCTAGGTTTTCTGACTGTCTGTTAGTGGTGAGCGCCGACAGGTCTACTCTACGGCCGTTTTTTCACAGCTGGGGTTGCCCAGATCGTCGTGAATACTGCAATCCCAGTTATGCACACCATCGCTGAGCTGGTCGTATTCCACCTTGGCTGCGGCCAGATTGACCCCTTCCAGTTCGGTCGGCTTGATGTTCACATACCAAACGCGTGTGCCATCGGTGACGAAGTTTTCCTGCAGCGGTTTGATTAGGTCGCTGTCGACCCCTTTTGGCAGGGGACCCAGTAGCTTGTTGCCACTGTAGAATCCATCCTTGGTCACGGCCGACGAGAAGTTCAGGCAGTGGAAGCTGGCGGCATCCACTGCTTGTTGAGCCTCGCCCTTGAAATAGAGAGTGTCATCGATCTTGGCCCAACCTTGACAGGTATCGTACAGCGCGACTTTGCCCTTATGGGGGATGACTTTGGTCTGTTCGGCCACATAGTAGTAGTGACGCTGGTCGGCGGCCTGACCATGGGCCGTCTTCAGGTGTTTGGGATCTGCCCCCTCGAGTACTTCGCCGGTGACGAGAAATACATGGCGCCCGTCACTCGCGAAAGGGTGGTCGAGCAATGCAAACGCGGCTGTATTGACCGGCACCTTGATTTGCTCGCAATAGGCATAGGCCTGTTGCCCGCTCAGCAGGAAGCTGCCAAGCGCCTTGGCTGTGTTGATATCAAAGCTTGCGGGCAATCGCTGGTCGTTACAGAAATAACGGCCTTGTGAGAGGGTAATGCTGAAGTCATCATTGCGATATGTGACATCAAAGTCTGTCGGCAACGCATCTGCAAGGGGTTTGCCTGGCAGGTTGCCATAGGGTTTGAAGACCACCTTGTCTGCTTCAAGTTGATAGGGAGCAGTAACTTCGGCATTGGTCACTAGCGGCAGACAGCACACCAGCAGGGCGCAGTAGCGAACGTTCATAAGGACTCACTGTTTATTGAATAGGTGGGTGATGATGCAAAACGGCAGCCTGGGTCTCGAGAAAACAGCATGCCTCCAAAGTGGTGCCGTTTGGAATCATACTTAGGGTGGTTTCCATATGGCAAGCATAAAGCAGCGTCAAGGCAACCCACCCGGGAGGCGGGGGCGCTTTGCGACTTTCAAATTGGGACACCCACCTTTTTGACAGCGGCGCACTGCTGTACTTGGCTTGAGATGAGAGGTCACAGTCGGGGGGAGGAGCCATGACTATTGCCCGTTCACGTCAAATCAGTCTGCAGGATACGCCTTACTACCATGTGGTCAGCCGCTGTGTGCGGCGGGCTTTTCTGTGCGGGGAAGATACCCATTCTGGCCAGAGTTACGAGCACCGGCGCCAGTGGGTAGTCGACAAGTTGGGCCAACTGTCGCGGCTATTTGCCATCAGCGTCTGTGCTTATGCGGTGATGAGCAACCACTATCACCTGGTGCTCAAGGTGGAGCAAGATACCGCCTCCAGCTGGAGCGAACGGGAAGTGGCCGAGCGCTGGGCAGCGCTGTTCCAGTGGCCATTGTTGGTACGGCGCTGGTATCAAGGGGAATCCTTGATTGAGCCCGAACTTATGGTGGTGCAGCAACTGATAGAGGAATGGCGGGAGCGGCTTTATTCCATCAGCTGGTTTGTGCGGCTGCTCAATGAAACCCTGGCACGGCAGGCCAATCGGGAAGATGGCTGCAAGGGCCATTTCTGGGAAGGGCGCTTCAAAAGCCAAGCTCTGCTCACCGAGTCGGCCCTGCTCGCCTGCATGGCGTATGTGGACCTCAACCCGATACGGGCTGGATTGGCCGACCGGCCCGAGCAGAGCGATTACACCAGTATCAAACAGCGTCTCGAGAAAGATCCCGGCACCGATGTTTTGCCACCACTATTGCTGCCGTTTGCCAGTAAGTGCGAACCTGACGGCCTGCCCTATGCCTTTTCTGACTATCTGATGCTGGTTGACTGGACAGGCCGTGCAATTCGGACTGACAAGCGGGGTTATATTCCGGCCCACCTTGCCTCAATCTTGGCGCGGTTGGGCCTTGATGGTACCCGATGGCTGAAACAGGTGGCACTGTTTAGGCGACAAGGGATCAGAGTTGTGGGAGACAAGGCGCATTGTCGGCAGTTCGCCCACCACTGTGGTCAACAACGATGTCATCAGCCACCGTATTAATCTATTAGGCCCTGTTTTCTCCCCATTTTTGGCATATGTTCCTGTGTCAGGCATTACCACGTTTGCACAAACGGTTTGTCAGGTAAAAACCGCTCGATTGCCCAACTGTTACTGTTTTCCTAGGGGCAGTATTCATGATTGCAGAGATAGCCAGCCGAGCAGTGGCTGGCTCAGAAAGGTGGGTGTCCCAGATTTCTTTCGTCAACAACGATGTCATCAGCCACCGTACTAATCTATTAGGCCCTGTTTTCTCCCCATTTTTGGCATATGTTCCTGTGTCAGGCATTACCACGTTTGCATAAACGGTTTGTCAGGTAAAAACCGCTCGATTGCCCAACTGTTACTGTTTTCCTGGGGTCAGTATTCATAATTGCAGAGATAGCCAGCCGAGCAGTGGCTGGCTCAGAAAGGTGGGTGTCCTAGATTTTTCATACGGGCTGGATTGGCCGACCGGCCCGAGCAGAGCGATTACACCAGTATCAAACAGCGTCTCGAGAAAGATCCCGGCACCGATGTTTTGCCACCACTATTGCTGCCGTTTGCCAGTAAGTGCGAACCTGACGGCCTGCCCTATGCCTTTTCTGACTATCTGATGCTGGTTGACTGGACCGGCCGTGCAATTCGGACTGACAAACGGGGTCATATTCCGGCCCACATGGCTCCAATTTTGGTACGGTTGGGCCTTGATGGTGCCCGATGGCTGAAACAGGTGACGCTGTTTAGGCGACAAGGGATCAGAGTTGTGGGAGACCAGGCGCATTGTCGGCAGTTCGCCCACCACTGTGGTCAACAACGATGTCATCAGCCACCGTACTAATCCGTTAGACCCTGTCTTCTCCCCGTTTTTGGCATATGTTCCTGTGTCAGGCATTGCCACGTTTGTACAAGTGAACTGTCAGGAAAAAACGCTCGTTTGCCCAATTTTTACTGTTTTCTTGGGGTCAGTATTCATGATTGCAGAGATAGCCAGCCGAGCAGTGGCTGGCTCAGAAAGGTGGGTGTCCCAGATTTTGGTTCGCCCACCACTGTGGTCAACAACGATGTCACCAGCCACCGTACTAATCCGCTAGACCCTGTCTTCTCCCCGTTTTTGGCATATGTTCCGGTGTCAGGCATTGCCATGTTTGTACAAGTGATCTGTCAGGTAAAAACCACTCGCTTGTCCAATTTTTACTGTTTTCTTGGGGTCAGCATTCATGATTGCAGAGATAGCCAGTCGAGCAGTGGCTGGCTCAGAAAGGTGGGTGTCCTAGGGAAGGTGCGAACAAGTCCCTGATATGAGATCATGTTTGTCATCTGGAGCCATGGAACAGGGTTCATCATGAG